>JABXGS010000177.1 GCA_016550425.1 archaeon | reverse complement strand
CCTTTTATCTTGTTTCTTTTCGGTGTTATTCTCATCTCTTTTAGTGGAGCTCTGGCCCCAGGCCCACTTCTCTTCACGAATCTATCCAATGCTTCAAGGTGGGGCTGGAAAGGAGGCATCTGGCTCTCCTTAGGTCATACCTGTGTTGAGTTACCCGTTATTCTTCTCATAGCATTTGGATTAAGTTATGTCATTTACATTCCACTCATACAATTTCTCATAGCACTTCTAGGTGGGACTGTATTGCTGATTTTTGGAGCATTACAAATACGCGAAGCCTTAATGTCAGTTGATAAAATTACACAAACTGATTTAGCAAAAGCAAAGCCAGGTCAACACCCATTCCTAATTGGTCTTATCTTTTCAGCCCTAAATCCTTTCTTTATTGTCTGGTGGTTTACAGTAGGAGCTAATATTGTACTCACAGCACTCCTCTTTGCTGCACTTGCTGGCGTACTTGTCATGTTTTTATCTCATGTTTGGATTGATTATGTATGGTTAGCAGGAACTGCTTTCGCAACACAACGCGGAGCTCATTTGATAGGATCAAGAGGTTATAGAGTCTTCATTGCATTCTTTGGGCTGCTACTAATCTACTTTGGTTTGCTCTTCTTCTACAATGCACTTCTTCTTGTGGGGCTCCTTTGAATCTTTATGATGTAGAAAAACCAAAACTCTATCAATTATTCCAAAGATACTAAGTCCGACGATGCCAATTCGAAATATCAGATATAACTTACCGTCTTTGATCGAATACTACGAGATTTGTTAATTCGGTTTTCCGTATCCACCCCCACCTGGTGTTTGAATACTAATGATATCTCCATTTTCTACCGATAATGTTGCCTTTCCAGGAATTTCTTTCCATTTTCCGTTATGCCAATGACGATTTTTTCCAAGACGCCCAGAAGCCCCACCCTTCAAGCCCCAAGGTGCGAAACGACGACGTTCGCTTTGAATCGAGACAACCGCACGATCAGCTAGGATCTTGATGTCCCGTTGGATTCCTTGTCCACCTTGATACTGTCCTTTGCCACCACTTTCTGGAATCAGACGATAACATTCGACTCGGAGGGGGTAAGTGCTCTCTAGCGCTTCAATTGGTGTATTTGCAGTATTTGTCATGTGACTGTGAATTCCATTAATGCCCTCCTTATTAGGTCGAGCTCCAAGTCCTCCACCGATGGTCTCATAGAAGGTAAAGGCTAGAGATGTGCCAGGAAAAACTCCACCAATTGTCAAATTATTCATTGTCCCTTGACTTGCTGCAGGGATGTGCCCAGGAAGGGCATTCTGCAAAGCTCCGAACAAAACATCCACGACTCTTTGAGATGTTTCAACATTTCCAGCTGAAACAGCAGCTGGAGGGCGGGGATTAAGAACTGAACCTTTAGGGGCTATCACGGTTAATGGCGAATAGCACCCGGCGTTTACTGGAATTGTGGAGTCGGTGATGCAGCGGAGAACATAGTATGAACAAGAAAGGGTCACTGCAAGGGGTGCATTGATATTTCCTTGGGTTTGTTCAGCGCTTCCTGAAAAGTCAAAGATAATCTGTTGAGGTTGAATCGAAACCTTAACTTTCAATTCTACCGGTCTGAGTGAAATTCCATCATTATCCATGAAATCAGAGAACGTGTATTCACCTTGGGGCATTTGTGACAGCTGTTGAAGCATTCTTTGGCGTGAATATTCATGAAAATCAGTGAAGAAAGATGAGACGGTTGGTGCTGAATATTTGGCTAATACGGCTTCAAATCGCGAGACTCCAGTTGAATTCGCTGCAATTTGGGCTCGAAGATCTCCTTGTCTTTCAAGAGGTGTACGAACATTAGCTAGTATAAGTCGCCAAATGTCTTGGTTTACGGTCCCTGCATGGAACAGTTTGGTAGGCGGTATTCGTAGTCCTTCTTGATAGATTTCAGTTGCGGCTCCAGGCATCGAACCCGGCGCTGCACCACCAACATCCGCGTGATGAGCCCGATTCGCAACAAATCCAGCAACCTCCTCCTCATAAATGACTGGTGAAATGAGGGTGATATCCGGAAGGTGTGTGCCTCCCTCAAAAGGATCATTTAGCACTATGACATCACCTCTCTCCCATTCGTACACTGGAAAAAGCGCTAAGGCCGCCTTAACGGATTCAGGCATAGCTCCAAGATGGACAGGGATATGCTCTGCTTGACTCACCATCTGTCCTTGACCATCAAAAGCAGCCGCTGAGCAATCACGTCGCTCCTTGATATTCGGTGAATAAGCTGTACGCACCAGCGTAGCACCCATTTCCTCAGCAACGGAAATGAAGGCATTTCGCAGAACTTCAAAGGATATAGGATCCGTTTTCATTTAATCCACTCCAAGATGATGTTTCCTCCTTTTCGAACCACTGCTTTTGTGTTCGGATGCACAACCGTAGTTGAATCAAGCTGTTCGATAATCGCTGGACCTTCAATTTCAGCTCCTCGCCCTAACACTGTCCGTGTAAACACTGGTGTGCTGACAAATCCCTTAGCTTCCTCAAAAAAGACCTCTCTCCATGATTGGATTTCAGGTGCTCCTTGTTGTTTCGGAATTTGAACTAATTTAAGATCGGGCATGGGTCCTTGAGCAATCACGCGGAGATTTACAAGAGTTACCGGGGCCGTGGGTGCAGCGAACCCGTATTGCTGTTCATGGTGCATATGGAAGGTTTGATTCAATCGACTGACCCAATTCTTGGTGATACGTCCCTCTGGAACTGGTACAATAATCTCATAGGCTTGACCGGTATAACGGAGATCAGCAAGGCGTTGAGATCTAATGGTATTTGAAGCAACACCTTGTCGTCGGAGTTGTCCTTTGAGTTCTTCTTCTAGGCGCTGATACAGCACGTTGATTTGGGTTAGGTTTGGAGACTCGAGGGATTCAAGTAGCGTTTGACTTTGGTCAACACGAAGATTGGTAGCTAGTAAACCTAACGCAGAATGCAAGCCTGGAGCAGGTGGGATGATGACCCGTGGAATTCCCAGGTTTTTAGCAAGGTCCCAGGCATGCATCGGTCCAGCCCCCCCAAAGGCTATTAAAGCAAAGTCACGTGGATCAAAACCCCGTTGAATTGAAACCACCCGAATAGCTCGTTCCATGTTTGCATTAACTACTCTGACGATTCCAAACGCACATTCCGCAGAGGTTAAGTGAAGCTCATCTGCCAATATCTTCATAGTATCAGCTGCAAGATCTACCTTCAGTGAAATCGCTCCGCCTAAAAAATTCTCAGGGTTCAATCGCCCTAATATTAAGTTAGCATCCGTTACGGTAGCGTCAGTTCCCCCCATTCCATAGGCAGCTGGACCAGGATTAGCCCCAGCGCTTTGTGGTCCTACTCGCAAAATTCCGCCTGTATCAATCCAGCCAATACTCCCACCACCTGCTCCAACGGTTTCTACATCGACCATTGGAAGTCGACAAGGTAATCCTCCAATATGCCCCTCAGATGTTTCTCTTATTATGCCATTGCTAATGAGTGCCACATCAGTACTCGTTCCACCCATGTCCAAACTGATAATTTCCGTTTCCTTAAGAGAAGCACTGGTGTATGCACCCCCCAGTGTTCCTCCTGCCAGCCCGCTGAATAATAAACGGGCGGCGTGTTGCTGTGCAACTTTGGATTGAAGAACACCTCCTTGACTTTGCATTATTAATAGAGGTGTGTTGATTCCTGCTTTACTAAGTGCCTTATCCAAGCGTTGAAGGTATTTGGCAATTACTGGATTGACATAAGCATCTAAGACCGTGGTGGACATCCGCTCATATTCCCGGTATTCAGGAAGGACAACCGATGATATACTCACTGATAAATCTGGATTGTGCCTTTGGAGTTCTTGAAGTAGGCTAATCTCATGTTGTGGGTTCCGGTATGAAAATAGTAAACAGATTGCCACAGCATCAATGTCCACAATTGCTTTTTCGACTACATCATTAACCTCCTTCCTAGTCAGAGGTTGATGCACTGTCCCATCCTCGAGAATTCTTTCCGGAACCCCAATAATATGGTCACGTGTTACCAGTGGGGGAATATGCTCAACGAAAATATCATAGAGATTTGGACGTTGTTGGCGACCAATTTCTAAGAGATCTTCGAATCCTTTTGTTGTAATTAGACAGACCTTGGCTCCTTTCCGTTGTAAGACGGTATTCGTCGCCACAGTGGTTCCAAGTAGGATATACTGAACTTCATTTGGAGGAATATTTGCTAATTCTAACACCTTTTGGAGCCCCTCTAAGACTCCTATCGAGGAATCATCGGGGGTCGACCGCACCTTAACATGCCATTGCCTCCCAGTTGAATCGATTAGAATGACATCTGTGAACGTACCTCCAATATCGATTCCAACTCGAATTGGTTCAGAATTTCCACTTTGGTTAAGCATCCTCTTCACCATCTTCCAAGGCGATAAAGGGGATAAAGTCTTCCGACACTTCCATAAAAGACAAATTCTATATCTTAAGGGAATCGTTAACAATAGGAGCCTTTTTCTTTTCCTACTCCCATGCTCGATTGTGACGATTCTAATGAAACAAAGAATACATGTGCAAAAGGAAAAGTGGCACAAATTCGATGGATTAACTCCAGTCCGTAAAGGGCCCTCTCCGTTGCGGTTAATCAATTATCGTGCTTTCATCATACCGATCATTATGATGGTGATTGGAGGACTAATTTGGAGCTTAACCGCGTTTTATCAACCCTGGAATTTACAACTTATCCTTTTGGGTCAAATCATCTTCATGATCGGTATGTTTGTGGCAATTATTCTCGGACTATGGATTATGACAATTGTTCGCATGCCCGTTCGCTGAATGCCTATTCTGCTTCAGATTCGGGTGTTATCTCGCCATTAACACCTATGCGTAGTTTGTGTTTGGGTGTCTTGATATCCTGCCAAGCGGGGCCTATCCATCGACCCACAACGACGCCAAGCATAATGCCGACTAGTTGAAGCATTATTACTCGCACAATATGGAAAATACCAAAGAGTACAAGGATTTCGAATAGCTCCCAGGTGGCAAAAAGGATTATTGGTAGGACAATTACTCCATAAAAAATGAGGAATGCCACAAAGATACTCATTAGTCCTGCAAGAATGGCATAATGAATTTCTTCGCTGAACATTCCAACAAGTATCCCAATAATAATCATCAAGATTGTGAATACTGCTCCATCTGTAAGACCGACTAAAATAGTGAAGTTGGCAAAGGTAATCATCACTCCACCACAGATAGCAGCGACGAAGAATCGGATTATGCTGCCAATCTTCTCTTTTTGTTTTGCTGATATTTCCATTTTTTAGATACCCTCAATGACTCCAGTATAGTACGTGGAGAGATATGACATGGCAATATACAACCAACCACCGATGTAGATACGCATTGGATAGCGGATATACCAGTTCCACTGACCGCTAGACTCAGCGTCAATAATGGTGTTGACGTACAGTCCGGTCACTAAAATCCGGACGACAATCGTGGTTTCTTGACCAGGTTGCAAGAAAATATCTTGAAAAGTATCAACTTGACTTATATATTCGCCATTCAACTCTAAGGAAACCGTGTAGCCCCAAATATGCACCAGCCTAGTGCCATTATTTTGTACTAGAATATCAACTGTGATAAGTCGTTCACTAGCGCTTGGAGTGGACTTTTCAACGCTCGTGATTGTTGGTCGAAAATGGTTTGCTGTATCATAAACCGCAAAATATTCTACTGATAAAATGATGCTTCCAATTCCAAGGGCAATCGTGGTAACGATGAAAACAACTGTAACAAGGTTCCGATAAGACGGTTTGTAGAGCGTTTGTTTCAATCGCATCATAACAGGCACCAGCTGTTTGGCACAAAGGAACTTCGTTCTAAAAGCTTTCCTCTCCATGCATTTTGAGAATAAATTCTCACTTAATAAGGAGAGGTTACCTTGCACCATAAGCAAAGCTTATAAAAGCCATTACTGCATTGGGCAACGAGCTTTAGAAAAAGCTGGAGGCAAAGCTTGTGGGCCTACGCGAGTTCGTCGTACGACGTATAATAAATAGTTTTATCCTTATTTTAGGCGCTATCACCTTCAACTTCTTCGTTTTCAGGCTTATGCCCGGTGATCCGGTTAGGATATTAATCAGTGGTAACTTACAAGCAAACCAGCAAGAGCTCGCTGCTGCTCTCCGTGCTATGTGGGGATTAGATCAACCCCTCCCAATACAATTCGTGACATATCTTGTGAATATGTTTACCTTCAACTTTGGGCACTCTTTTACGGAGGGCTATCGACCTGTGATTGAATCCATCGCTGCCCGACTTCCAAATACGCTCCTCCTCATGGGTACCGCCGCAATAATCACAATTGTTCTCGGCGTTATCACTGGCATCGCTGCTGCATCAAAGCGTGGAGGATCCTTTGATATGGGCATGGTCGTCACTGCTCTAACCTTCTACTCGATTCCGACATTTTGGTTAGGGATGATGTTCATCCTCATGTTTGGGTTCTATCTTCCACTCTTTCCATATGGAGGAACTGTCTCGGTACCAGTTCCTGAAGATCCTCTTGCTTATGCAATGGATGTTGCGTGGCACCTTGTACTACCCTCTTTGACACTAGCATTAGTCTCGTATGGGGGATACATGCTTGTCATGCGAAATACCCTCATTGACGTATTAACAGAGGACTACATCGTAACTGCTCGGGCTAAAGGCGTGGACGAACGCACCGTGTTGTATAAGCATGCTCTGCGAAACGCAATTCTACCTCTGGTTACAATGATCGCGTTGACTTTCGGTTTTCTCATAACTGGTGCAACGCTAACAGAAACAGTGTTTAACTGGTATGGCTTGGGTCGGTTGATATTCGACTCAGTGATGCAACAAAATTACCCAGTGCTACAGGCAATCTTCTATATCATGGCTCTGACCGTAATCATAGCCAACTTCATTGCCGATATCCTCTATGGATTCCTTGACCCCCGGGTCAGATACGATTGAAACTATGGTGATTGCAGATGGTAAGATGGGACGAATATTATCACCGCTTCATGGGATTCTGGAGAGAATACCGAAAGAGCAAGATGGGAATCGCTGGACTAGCCATTATCCTATTCTTTCTCGGTATGGCATTGGTTGCCCCTTTGGTGGAACCCTGGCCAGCACCAATTCTTGTTAACCAAGCACCACGACTGTCAGCTCCAACGTGGTTATTACCAATCGATCCTTTCGGATTTCAAGCCATCTATCCAATAAATAACTCAGAGTTTAATGATAATGCGGATAGCTGGCAGTATAATGAAGAACT
>JABXGS010000176.1 GCA_016550425.1 archaeon | reverse complement strand
ACTGCAAGAATTCATTGTCGCTTGGATGGATGAACTCTGGTGGAGCATGCGCGATCGTGTTGGTCCCCTTTCCATGATTGAATGTTTACAAAATTCATGGCACTCCGCGGGCCAAAAGATTGGAGAAATTGCTAAGGCGGATGGCTTCAACATCGTCAAAACAGTGGAAACCGGGCATTCACTGCTTGGACGAATAGTCAATGTGGAAAACAACACGGTGATCGTATCTTCCTGTCCAATTTGGGACAAGATTCTAGCTGGCCAGTTAGAATATGCACTACGGTGTGAGGAATTCGTCTGTGCACCATATCTACGTGGTATCAAAGAGGTTCTGGGGGCGAAGGAAGCTACCGTAGAAACCAATCTTCGATTAGCGCATGTAAATCGGGCCCGACTAGAATACAAAATTAAGAAATTGCAGACTTCGAAGAGTACTGATGCAAAGCTTCAAGCCCAAATCAGTGAACTGCAAAAGCAGCTTAATCAAATTCCTGCTAAGCCCGCATGCATTTTCCATGTCAAATAATGGCGGTCTTTTCTCAACTATTTCTTGTCTTCCAGAATCGGTTTTACCAGTGCAAGCAGTTCTTCTTCACTGAGATCTGCCTTCAACTCGCTAAACTCGCTTTTACACTGATCAAACCGCTTCAAAATTTGTTCCTTCTTTTGCTCTGCATGGTGGTGCTTAACGGTTTGAGCTATTTGTTCGATTTGTGATTTTGATGCCGTGATATCGTTCTTCTTTAGGATGTATTCAATTAAATGGCGACCCGCAAACTTTCCTAGATAAAAACTCCTTTGTCTGCCTACCATTTCAGGGGCTATTGGTTCATAGGACAACGAATGCGCAAGGGTCGCATGCACATGGATTCCAGAACCATGGTTAAACGCGTTTTGACCTACAATGGCTTTATGGACAGGAATTGGGATGGCAAAAGCTCGTTCCACGAGCTGAGAGAGTTCAAAAAGTCGCTCTGTTCTAATCCCGGTTTTAACCCCATACAAAATCTCAAGAGCCATCACAACCTCTTCTAATGCTGCGTTGCCAGCTCTTTCACCAAATCCATTCACACAAACATGTGGATATGTAACGCCCATTTCAATGGCAGTAAGGGTGTTTGCTGCTGCGAGACCAAAGTCGTTGTGCACATGAATACCCATAGCAAACGATTTTTTGGTTAAATCTTCTAGCTGTTTGGTAACTTGGCTGACGATGAATTGAATAGCTGCAGGACGACTGAATCCAACAGTGTCGGCAATAATGATCTTGTTTGCACCCGCTTCTATCGCCGCATGTGATATCTTGACAATAGTATCAATTTCACTCCGCGTAGCATCCTCCACAACATAGGCTACCTCTGCCCCATGGTCTACGGCATAGGTAGTACACCGCACAAGACGCTGAATCGCCTCATCCAGACTCATGCGCAATTGGTATTCTAGACGCAGACGACTGGGTGCAATAAAAATTGGGATAATCTCTGCTCCTGAATCCAGACATGCCTGAACATCACCAACCACTGCACGAGCTGGTGCAGCTAACTTCGCCTGTTTAAACCCCTCCTCCGAAAGCAGCTTAATGGTCTTTCGTTCCTCTACAGAGACCATCGGAAATCCAGCAGCGATCACTGCCACACCAATTTCATCCATTAGCTTCGCTATCTCAATCTTTTCATCAACAGTAAGGAGCGTACCCGCCGTTTGTTCCCCATCGCGTAAAGTCTCATCCCAAATCCACACACGGTCTGGGGTAGAGGGTAAACGTAAATCCTCTCTACGATTATGATTGACGATTAATCCAGCAGCTTCTAATTCCCTAGTCATACTTAGCAGCCTTCTGTTATTCTCTACTACTCTTGCATCACTGTCCTTATCCTTTATTTTTTTTGAAGAACGAGAAATCCTCGAAAGAAGGGGGTTTCTAGTTGCGAATGGTTCTTAAGTAAAACCAGCCAAAGGCGTCTCACTAACCTAATGTTTACCAAACCACTCGGTGTCACGAATGGCTTCTAAAAGTGCTAAGCAACGAATCAAACAAGTCTTTTCTCCTGATTCTATTGTACTAATCGGTGCCAGTGATAATCCCCGTACATTTGGTTTCCAAGTCGCCCGTTCACTCATCCATGATTTCAAAGGACCAGTGCATTATGTAAATCCCACTGAAGCCCGCGTTCTCGGATACCCAACCTTTGCTACTATTAATGAAGTTCCACCCGGGCCTCATCTATGGATCATTGCCACACCAACAAGAAACTTCCCTGAAACCATTCGGTTAATAGGTAAAAGACAGCCAATTGGAATTCTCTTGTTCTTCGAGCTTCAATCAAACCAATTTGATAATGCCCGCAGAGCAATATCTAAGTTATCTTGTCCTGTCATCGGACCCCGAGCCGCTGGATTCTATAGCTCATCATCACACTTTGACATGATACCACTCCCAACGGAAGTGCTGCCACGGCCACGCGACGGTGCAACTGGCGTAATTACCGATAATCGAGATGTAGCTTATGGCTTGCTTGAGCAGGTCACGAAATACCGGTGTGGTGTATCTCTCTTCATCGATTGCGGTGAATCCCTTGGAATCACTGAAACCGATATGCTCGCTTTCCTCGCCCAAGATAACACTACCAAGGTCATCCTTCTTGGTGCTGGTCAAATTTCGAATCTCACTAAATTCGGAACCGCCGTTCGTAAAGCTCATCGTGCAAAGAAGCCTGTCATTGTATCTCTTTT
>JABXGS010000175.1 GCA_016550425.1 archaeon | reverse complement strand
TTCTACCACCAGTTTCTCATAGACGGACCGAGCATATTAAAGCTTGAAGATTTGACAACAATATGGGATTCATTCGTGTCTTCTTCAAAAATATTGGTAATTGATCCCCAATTAGCGGGTATAGCTGGAGATATGTTTGTTGCAGCCCTTTTAGATTTAGGGGCTGACAGGGACACCGTTGTTTCAGCTATGGAAGCCTCGGTGAATTATGTACCCAATTGCCATAACGTATCAGTTCGCCCACAATCTATTACCCGGAGTCATATCAGCGGATTATTCCTCAAGATTCGGATCGAAGAATCGTTCACAACCCGACCTGGTAGGGTTCTCTTAGAGTCAGTTGAAACAATGGCTCGGGATTTGAAACTCTCGACACCAGCGAGTGCCTTTGCGCATCGGGCAATTCATATTCTGGTCGAAGCTGAAGCAAGAGTTCACAAACATCCCCCTGAAGATGTTCACCTCCATGCAGCCGGTTCGGTTGACACTGTTCTTGATATAATTGGAGCCGCTACAGCTCTTGATAACCTGGGCATCGCTAATCCAACAACCACGAGCTATTTTACACTCCCAATTGCTGTAGGCGGTGGAACTTTTCCTAGTGGACACGGTATACTTGCAGCCCCTGGACCCGCAGTCATGAATATTCTGACCACTAGCAAACTCGCCTTTAGGGGTGGACCTCAAATCTACGAAATGGCAACTCCAACCGGAGTCTCACTTCTTGCCGCATTAAACCCCGTATCAACTCCGGTGTTTCCCGAACTATACCCACTCGCAGTAGGTTATGGAGCCGGTACAGGAGAATTACCTGAAATACCTAATCTTCTACGGTTTGTACTTGGTGTACCAAAAATAACAACCGGTAATAAGGAGGCTTAAGCAATTACTTCGAAAAATCGCTTCTTACAAGAAAAACGGAACCGAGCTATTAAGCAGCTTAAAGAGCTGGGCAGCGTCCTGGTTGCACTTTCTGGTGGTGTGGATAGTTCCGTCGTTGCGGCACTAGCCTATCAAGCCCTGCGTGAGAAAGCTGTCGCAGCTACGTTTGATTCTCCTCTAATGGTGCCAGAAGAAATTAAAGACGCCCGTGCAGTTGCGAAAAGTATTGGAATCCGTCATATTATCCAAACTGTAAATGAACTCAAGATTGCTTCAATTACTCCCAATCCACGGGATCGCTGTTATCATTGTAAACTCCATCGCTTTCGTCAAGCAAAAGCTCTTGCTAGCGAACTAGGAATTGCTAGAGTGGTTGATGGAACCTCAGCAAGTGATTTAGGAGAACACCGACCCGGCATGAAAGCCATTGAAGAATTAGGGATTATTAGCCCTCTCCTCGATGCAGGCATTACAAAAACTGAATCGCGCCAACTGGCTCATGAATTTCAACTCCCAGTGGCAGATAAACCCTCAAACAGTTGTTTAGCGACACGAATCCCTTATGGTGAAACACTCACAAAGAATCGCCTTGATCGTATTGCCACTGCAGAAAAGGTCATCAAAGAAATTACAAACATACGCCTATTACGCGTTCGAGACCACGGGAGAGTCGCTCGAATCGAGGTTGCCCCTGAAAAAATCACAACCCTTCTTCAACCCCAGGTGAGAACCAGAATTGTCCGGCAATTGACTCAACTAGGCTATGAATTTGTCACCGTGGATTTGAAAGGTTATCGCTTTGGGAGTTTTGATGAAGAATCAGTATCGTAAAGAAAAGTGTGGCACCGGATAATTACAAAAGTAGAGTCTGTATTGGGAAGAATTTCCGGTTTTGGACAAATTAATTCCGATTTCTAAGTCGTTATATCTCAAGGTACGAATGAAAGGCTTTTATCACAACGAGTCCACGATTAACTGAACCCTAATTTACTGGGGGAAAAACATGCAAAAACCCAAAGTCGGTCTGATTACACTGTCTTTGCCTCGTGAAAGAACAGACATCGCCAAACAAGCTCATGAAGAACTGGTAAAGACATTAAAGAAACAACCCCTCGAAATCTTCCCGCATACCGACTTAGTTTTGACGATGGAAGATTCCGTTCGTATCTCGGAGGACATGGCGCATAATCATATTCACTGCATCATATACAATATTGGCTCTTGGATTTATGCGCCAATGGTAGTCTCTGCGGTGCAAGCCACTGGGCTGCCAAGCATTGTCTACGGCTATCGGAGTCCCGCAGCTTTTAGTCTAGTAGGTGCTGCAATCACGCATGGAAGCCTTGATGAACTCAATCTCCAGCATCGTTTCGTCTATGGAGAACCTGATTCCCCTGATGTGCTCATAGCGATTACTAGTTATTGTCGGGCAGCCATGGCTTTTGATAGTCTTAGTCGAAGCAAGGCCGTAGTCATTGGTGGAAAAACAATGGGCATGGTAACTTCCGCCGTTGATTTTAGTCAAATGAAAGATCTCTTTGGTACAGAAATCGAACATGTCGATATGCTCCGATTGTACCTGGATGCCGAGAAGGTACCTAAGAGGAAGGTTAAGGAAAAAATGGCTTGGGCGAAAAAGACCTATGGGTCTGTCAACGTTTCCGATGAGATTCTGGAAAAAAGTATCCGACTCTATTTTTCGATGAAAGACATGATGAAATCAGAGGGTTACTCGTTTGGTGGTTTCAAATGCCAACCCGAATTTATCGATAATTATGTAAGCGGTTGTTTGCCTATTTCATGGTTAATCAATGAAGGCATCATGATCTCCTGTGAAGCAGATATGAATGCGGCATTCACCATGCAAATTTTACATTTAGTGAGTGGACAACCTGTTCTATTTGCGGATGTCAATGATCTAGATATGAACACAGGTATTCTACGTTTAGTGAATTGTGGAACCATTGCCACCGATTTAGCAGTTTCACCAAAGGATGTCGACTGGAACGCTCAATACGAGTACATGGGAAAAGCCGGTGGAGCCTGCCCCACTTTCAGCTGTAAAGAAGGACAAGTGACCTTAGCCCGTCTAGCGCGCGTAGGGGGCGAGTATGTTATGCAAATCGCCTCTGGTGAAGCATTTGTCCAAGAAAAAGAGACATTTGCCGAAGCACGTGATCGTTGGCCCCATGCCTTTATTACCTTAGAAGGAGACCCCGACCTTTTCATTCAGCATTTGCGTTCCAATCACTTACATATGGTCTACGGTGATGTAGTGGACGAACTTTATGATTTGTGTGAGATTTTGGGGATTGAACCTATTTACACTTAGCTTGCTTTCATCATTGCTTGGGCTTGTTTGTGAAGGCGATGAGAAAACAGGGTTGTGAAAAGGAATACGATAATCATTGTAATTATAGTAGTAAGTAGAATAATTTCTGAGGAGAAAATAGGACTTAGGCCAAGATAGAGGTATGCGAGTGATAGGGTGATACCTGTCAGAAGATGATTAAGAATGGTTGAAACATTGGCAGGTATCATCGACATTGGTTGCTCGTAGAATCTAAGAGCATAAAATGCGCCTGTAAGGCTTAGAGGAATGGTTGACAAGATGAGAAGCGAATACCAGGATGTAATATTGAAAAGAACAGCAAAGATGACAATAAGGTAGACCAGCAGCAAAACAGCAACGTAAAGATTGGCTGCGCGTCGTCGCCCTAACCTAACGACTAATGTATATTTTCCAGCGTCTCTGTCAGCCTTTAAATCAGCAAATTCGTTGATGTAAAGAATGGCTGATACAAGAAGGGCGATAGGAAGTGCCATAATAACAGGTTCCCAGGCAAAATGCTGAACCTGAGTAAGAAATGCTCCAAGAGTAAGTAAGATGCCAAAACAGATACCTATGACAATCTCGCCTATTCCACGGCTGACGAATTTGAATGGCGGAGCTGAGTAGAAGTATCCAAGAAATATGCCAAGTAACCCTAGAATCAGTACAAGAAAGCTACGAGTGAGGATTAGATATAGACCGAATGCAGTGCCGATACTAAACAGCACAATTGAACCAGCGAGAACTGCTCTTGGAGAAAGGAGTCCTTTTTGTATCATACGGCTTCCACCAGTAAAGGGTCGAATATATTCAACATTGATGTTGTCTGATCCCTGTCGATAATCCCAGTAATCGTTTGCTACATTTGCTCCGAGGTGTATGAATGTCCCTCCAATGAGGGTGAGGAGGAAAACGTCCCAAAGGAAAATCCCAGCGACTCCCCACGCGATTGCAGTTCCCAAAATTATTGGTACAATTGAAGCAGTAACGAATGGGAGACGAAGCTCGCTCAACCATATTTGGACTCTGTTTGGTTGTTTTTCTGGAGTTTCAGACATGGGATCTGCTCCTAATTGTATTGGGCAGGAATCAGAATTCGCGGTGCACGGTAAAGTCAGCAAGTTGTTCGAGAATGGTTCGGTTTAGGAAATTATGTTCTTGGAGGATTGCCTTGGCGTGATTAGCATAATTTTGGGCCATTTGCATAGTGCGTTCACAAGCCTTGCTTTGATCTATCAGCAAGAGAAGTGTCTCCCATTGTTGTTCATTCATGGCATCGAAGCATGTTTTTCGTTCACTTGCTGGGCAGTTTTCGAGAGTATAAAGGAGGGGATAGTTCCCACGTTTCATTCGAAAATCAGAGAACATAGATTTCTGCAGTTGTTGCTTTGTGCCTTGAATATCAAGCACATCATCTCGGAGTTGAAAGGAGAATCCAATACAGGAGCCAAACTGAGCCAAGGCTTCACGTTCCTCTTGAGTGGCTTCACCAACAATGGCACCGGTTCGTGCAGCTTCTTCAAGAAACACTGCAGTCTTTCGTTCAATCATTTTCATATATTCTTCAGTTGTATAGCCCGATTCTTGTTCAGGAGTGATGAAGAGATCAAGGACTTCTCCTTCACACATACGAACACCTCCAGCGCCAATATTTGCCACAAGTTCTGGAGAACCATATGTGCCAATAATTTTGAAAGCCTGGGCGATGAGAAAATCTCCAGCAAGAAGAGCAATGTCTTGACCGTATTTCTTGTGTACTGTGGGAACCCCTCTTCGCAGAAAATCTTGGTCGATGATATCATCATGGATGAGACTTGCAGTTTGGAGGAGTTCAGCGGCAACAGTGATTGGAAGCACCTTTTCAATTGACCCACCGACAGCTTCACAACTCAGTAGGGTTACTAGAGACCGAAGCCGTTTGCCGCCTGCAATAATTAGATGATGGGCAGCATTATACAGAGCTTTTGGTTCCCCTTTGTGTTTTTGAAGATAATCTATTACAGCTGAATTGATGAGCATGATTCGAGAATGGATGTGTTCACTATCTAGGAAAGTTATCGGTCTACCTTTTACTGAACTCATGCTTGAAGCTTGAATTGAGGACGCTGGTTGATTACTGTTAGTTGATGTTGAATCGCGGTTGGGCATTCACTGAATCTCCTTTGAAATCTTTTTCTATTACTGGTTAGTATTATTTGAAAGTACGTTTTGACCTCTGACTCTAAACAACACGTCCCTAATAAGATATTGAATATCTCATGCTCAAAATGGATAGTACAAGAGTTATCTTCGATTATTAGGACACCAACGCTATTATCTTTACAAGTGTTTTTGATGCTAGTTTGACTGAAAAGGGAAGCCTACAACGGATTAAATGTTGCAAGTATCGAGGGCCAGCTAGTTGCATGCAACGGTTAGTTAAGTTATCTGAGGTCATTACGCGATCAGCAATTCGCAGAATATTCAAAGCGGAGCTTAGTTCCTTCCCAAATTCCCGTTTCCAGGCTTCTTCATACCAACTTAACGGAGTGTTTTCCTGAAGGTGTTTAGCAGCTGCAATTCCTGCCAGTTCTCCACCACCCAAGGCAGTCGGAATTCCACCTCCATTTGAAGCCATTACATGTCCAGCAGCATCACCAACCAGAAGCACTGAATTCGAATAAGTTCGAGATACCGGACCTCCAACTGGAACAATCGCACCAGTTTTTCGAAGGATTTTCCCGTTTTTCAATCGATGTAGGTTTGCTGGATGTGCTTTGATGAATCGGTTAAGATAAGAAAGCGCTGTTTCAGAATTTGTATTATATAGAGGGCGAAAACCGAGTCCAACATTTACTGTTGACTTATCCTTCGGGATAATCCAGGCATAACCACCCGGAGCAATCTTTTTACCAAAATACATCTCAGTTGTGTTGGGGTCACATTTAACATTAGTCATAACGAACTGAATAGTCGGTGACAAATCACGGGCTTTGTTTTCATAGGTAATTCCAATGGATCGTGCTATCCGTGATAGAGTTCCATCCGCACCGATAACAATCTTCGCGACGATTTTTTGTTGTCCACTTCTATTACGGATAATTAGCTGATTAGACTTCGTTCGTTTCAAGACGGTAGTTTGCAATTTTATCTGAGCCCCTGCAGCTTCTGCATTATGAGCAAGATATTGATCAAACTTCGCGCGATCAATAATATTTGAAGCCAATCGGAACTCAAAGGAACTGTTATTTGGTGAAACAAGTAAAAGACGTGAACTTTGGTTGGTAATTACATCTTTGGGAACATCCACAAGCCGGCATATGCGAGGAGCGTTTGGGAGGAGATCTTGCATCTCCTCTGGTACTGGTAAATACTCACCACATTGAACTGGAAGACCAACCTGTTTACGGCTATCGAAAACAATGGTTTTTAGACCATGTTGAGCTGCAACTTTTGCTGCAATGCACCCAGCAGGTCCGGCTCCAACGATTGCAACATCATATGATGAATTAGTCATGAAGTTCATTTTCTAATTAATTTTGATGGAAGTTTTGGCACCCTTCGCCCTGATAAAGAAAGACCTTATACTAATACTTGATATTTT
>JABXGS010000028.1 GCA_016550425.1 archaeon | reverse complement strand
CCCAGATGAATGCACGGAGAAAATACGAGCCCTGCAGAAAGTGGGAATCACCCAGTTTGTCTTCGGCTCACCGATTGGACCGAAGAAACGGATTTCAATGGAGTTAGCGAGTAAAGAAATTTTACCCCACTTCAAATGACTCTTTTATCGTTAGTAAACGTATCTTCATTAAAAGAGTAGGAGGCCTGGTGAAGGCTGGTTCAGCTAAAGATCTTGTTCCATGTATGCTTGCCAAGAAAGCGTGGGAGCATCTGATTGATCAGCTGAAAGGGTCAAGGAAGCTATTTTCTTTCTAGTGACTCGACCCTCGACCAAGGTTTCCATAAAGACGGTGAGATAGTGAACATCTCGTTTATTCTTGTCTTTCCGTGTCTCGATTATCTTGACTAACCTGAAGGTGTGGTCAGGTAACCCAGGGATAGTGCTGGTTTGCGATTTGACCAAGGGTGAACTCATACTTAATCCCTCTTGTATATACACAATACTGCATAACATATATAGCTTGGGGCAATATGGAAAATACAGCCTTACTCTGACAGAATAATAATTACTATTATAATATGTATATACCCTTAAAAGCAACATTATACAAAAAATCAACAGAAGACGATTCTGTTTTAACAGGCACCACTAGAGCGTTTTAGCGATTGCTAATAAGCGATAGGTTGTAAGAGAAGCAAGATGCGTATGCGATTCAGCATCAAGATAACTACCAGCAGAACCATCGAAGAATAATTTGGTACGGGCAGGAAATTCATCGTCACCCCTCCATAGGACATATGTGTATGGAACTAAGGGTAGTGCTGAAATCGTGTATGCTACGTCTCCTATATTGGCAGAACGTCCCTTGAGCTGTTTTGCTGCAGCTTCGAATAATTTGGGGGTATCAGCAAGATGTTTTTCAATAGGTTTCACGGCACGGTCTTCAAATACTGATGCATATACGCGCCCACCTGATATTTGTTTGAAGTTAATGTGGTCATTGGTGAGAGGGATTTCTTTCGCCTTGGAATATTGGTTCAGTAGGAAAAAGATGTATTCGATTTTAGGATCAAATGGTTTATTGAGAGTAAGATCGGTAACAGTGCCGTCCTCAAGGCTGATCTCGAGGTCAAGAAAGCGGAGCTTGTCCTCTTGGGGGAAGCCTAGACGACCTGGTAAAGAGCGAATCGTGTCTTTGCACTTTTCCCAAGTCCATAAGTCAAATTGTCCCGTGTCTGTCATGTTTATAATCACTCCCGACTACTGAGCAGATTGAGAAGTGTTGGGTAGTTGAGGTTTTATGTCTACCCCTCTTCCAGATGTGCTTTTCGCAACAAATCTCGGTATTTTGACATATTTCCCAATACTTTTAAGACACCCCTTGGCGCGTTAGTAGTCTATCTGAGGTTCGAGATGTAAGCTGACATGGCGAGAACTACAGTCCATGATGCAAATCACGAGGAAATCCTCCGTGAAATTATCGCGGAGCTCGAACAGCACCATGGGATTAAAGGATGGGCAATAATCAGCCAAGAAGGTTTGCTAATCGAGCATCGAATGCCTGTCGGGATAAACCCACACCTTCTCGCCGGAAATGCTGCTGCTCTAGCACATTCTGCCCAGGTTGTCATCGGACAAACAGATTCAGGGCCCATGAATCACGTCATTCTCGATGGAGAACGCCATTTTCTCATATTAGTGGGAGGAGAGAATCAAATCATTTTTCTTGTCATGGCTGACCAAAAAACAGAACTTAAACCCCTAGGTGAATTCCTCGCCACCGCTGTTCAACGCTTTCAGGCCCAGAGCTAAATGTGGGCACTATTTCTCTAAGAATTCTATTTTGACTCCCGAATCCTTAAGCATTTGAATACCTTCTGCATCTGGATATCGGCGTTTCACCACTACGCGTTTTATACCAGCGTTGATCAACATCTTCGCACAAATCGTGCAAGGAGAATGTGTCACATAGAGGGTGGCGTCCCGGCTACTTACACCATGCAAGGCACATTGGATAATCGCGTTCTGTTCAGCGTGTACTCCTCGGCATAATTCATGACGTTCTCCAGGCTTTACATCGGCTTTTAACCGTAAACAGGTTTCAGTAGTACAATGCTTCATATGTGCTGGAGCGCCATTATAACCAGTCGAGAGAATGTGTTTATCACGTACAAGAACTGCACCAACTTGACGCCGAATACAGGTGGAACGAGTTGCTGCAAGATCGGCAAACTGGGAGAAGTACTCGTCAATCGTGGGGCGTAGACGTATTAAACCAGGTTGATCCTTGGCCGGTACAAGTTCGTTTTCTTGAGGTATTTCTGAATCAGTCATTGTTGTCGCGCCCTTGGTGTACTTTGGTTCCTTATTTCCCTTATCTTTTCGCGTGCTTTCGCTGGAGCATTGCTTTTACAAAGGAAGAATAGAGTGGATGAGGTGTATCAGGACGAGAAATATATTCAGGATGATACTGAACGCCGACCATCCAAAACTTATCTGCCATTTCAATCGCATTTATGATTTTTCCAGTCTTATCCGTAGCTGAAACGAGCAAGCCAATCTCTTCCGCTTTTTTGGCGGGATCCCACATTAGGTGATAACGGTGTCGGAATCGTTCACGGACCTTCGATTTCTTGTAGATACTCCGCAGTTTTGTAGAAGGTCTAATATGGACGGGATGCCCTGCTAGTCGCATGGTTCCTCCTTTCTCTTCAACCTCCTTTTGTTCTGGAAGAAAATCGACAACGGGGTAGGGTGTGTTCTCATCAAGCTCGGTGCTATTCGCTTTTTTCATCCCAAGTGCGTTTCGACACAAGGCTACGAAGAGTAGTTGTGCGCCAAAGCAAATACCAAGAAAGGGTAAATCCTTTTCAACAGCTATCCAAGCTGCACGAATCATTCCCTCAGTTCCACGGGTGCCAAACCCCGGAGTGAGTAGCAGTCCATCATATTGAAGGAGTTGATTCCTCGCGTTCTCATTTTCCTCCAGTTGTTCCGAATCAACCACATCAATACTCACGGCTGTACCCTGATGGGCTCCGGCAGCTCGCAAAGCCTCATTAATGCTAACATAGGTATCAGCCATGGCTACATATTTCCCAGGCATAGCAACACGAAGGTGCCTGGAAGTATTCACGAAACGTTCCACCACTTGTTGCCAAGCTGCCATCCCAGCTGGTGGTCGAGCCATCATTTCCAATCGCTGAAGAATAATTGCATCCAATCCCTGCTCATAAAATTTCAAGGGCAATTCATAGATTTCATCAAGATCCGGATTAGAGATGACAGCCTCCTGGGGAACATTACTGTGTAAAGCGATTTTCCGACGTGCATCTTCTGTGAGCGAGATCTTACCCCGTGCAATAATCACATCAGGTTGTAATCCCAAGGCCTGTAGTTGCTTTACTGAGTGTTGGGTGGGTTTAGTTTTCAATTCACCAACAGTAGACAATAAAGGAACAAGGGTCACATGTGCTAGTAGGGTATCACACGAATCCTCTTCCAGCCGAAACTGTCTGATCGCTTCCAGAAAAGGTGCTGCTTCAATATCTCCTACAGTCCCTCCGATTTCAACCATAACAACATCTAATCCCTTCACAGCACGTCCAACATCTCGTAAACGGCGTTTAATCTCATCAGTGACATGTGGAATAATTTGGACCGTCTTCCCCAAGAACGTTCCCAATCGTTCCTGCAAAATCACACTCAGATAGACCTGTCCAGAAGTGATATTATTCCGAGGATGAATCGCCCGACCAATAAACCGCTCATAGGTCCCGAAATCCTGATCCACTTCTGCAGAAGTATATTCAAAACTAGGAGCCGGATTAAATTCAAAAACCTGATCGGTAATGAACGGCTCTCCATGCTCAACGGGATTTAAGGTACCAGGATCTACATTGAGATATGGATCAATTTTTACTAAATCGATTTCATAGCCACGAAACTGTAACAGCTTAGCAATACTTGCAGTGGTATGCCCTTTTCCGATTCCGGACAAGACCCCACCTGTTACAAAAATAAACTTAGGCATATTTCCTCCTTTACTAACCACTACATAAGGCTAGCGGTAAGCTAGCTAGTGCCTCCATCATTACATATTTATAAGAGAAAAAAAAGACAGCGCCACTGAGGGATTGGAGCTGATGACTCGACGACAGTCGATGAACTGGTCCACATCAAAAAGGTGGGCACTTTTCTTACTAACGATTTTCGTAGCCGCTGGATTCTATTTTGGATTTCACGTGAATATCGTGCCTGTAGAAACACAAGCAAATCCAGCTCCGGTCACAAGTCCTTCCAATTTGACAGGCTCTAATCCTATTTTTTCATCTGACGTTGATAGAACCCAGGAAATGTTATCACTTAGGCTAGCCACTTGGTTTCTCAACAATATCACAGAAACTTGGTTTCAGTGTATTCTCTTAGCCTTGGCTTGCCTTTGCATCCTGCTGATTTTGATGGCAACCTCTTTGGCCATCCTTCCACAACACTGACTCCAGGGAAATCGCGTGGGTTTCTAGGATGATGGGAAGCATCCTAGAATTTGCGGAACAAACCGCTCGTACAGGCAGATCACATTTTCTTAGCCTCCTGCAAGGATCTGCCTGTACCACTTCCATTACGCTGGTTACGTGGTTTTGCGACCACATACCTTCCAGAACAGTAGTCCAGGGAATACGCATGGGTTTCTAGGGCATTAAGTGGTGCCCTGGAAATGGCGGATAAACCGCCCCGTACAGGCAGACCCTTCTTTTTGGGAACCCTCCAGCTTGTGGTCTGCCTGTACTCATTTTTGCTAGCGTCCGTTAAGTTTAAATAGGTATGCCAATCGATATACATAGCGTGGCAAGGTATATTGCTTAACGAGATTGTGTGCCTATCAAGGCGCATGGTCTAACACACAAGCACCTTTGCCATCAACGACAACCGCTCTCAGGCGGAGAACAGCAAAATGCCGAAACAAACAATACCTGAAACATGGGAAAGCGACGTACGCCGGGGTCTTTTGCGCCTCCTTGTCCTCGCCGTCATCAAGGAAACAAAATCTACCTTCGGCTACGCTATTGCTCAAAGCATCCGCGAACGCACCGCTGATCGACTCATCGTTCAAGATGGCACCCTCTATCCGTTGCTCCGCCGTCTCGAAGAACAAAAAATGGTCCGCAGCACCTGGGACGTCTCCGGTGAACGACCACGCAAATACTATCAACTCACTACCAATGGTGACAAACAGCTTCTTGCGATGCTAGAATTTTGGAATGACTTAGTGACGTCATTGGACCCGCTCTTCCGTACGATCGCGGTAGGGCGTGAAGCAAACGGCGATTACCAAGAACAAGTGCAGTTTTGCACTTCCTGCGGAAACCAAGTGTACCCTGGAGCAATCTACTGTGCAAATTGCGGAGCGGAAATCTCAAAAAGTGATTGAAATGTCAAACAATCCTAGAACAAATGACGAATATTCGGGCGATGGGAAACCTCCACAAGCACCCTCACCTGGTGATGAGGCTTCTGCTCGAAAAATCATCGCAGACTACCTAGATCAAGTGAAGGCCCGACTTCCTTCAGATGTCGCCGCCGAAGTAATTCCTGAACTCCGGTCCCACCTTCTAGAACAAGCTAGTCAACCTAGTGGACATCTGACTACTGCAGCTGCATGGGATGCCGTTGTTTCAATGGGCAGCCCTGACATCGTAGCACGGGAATTCCGACGGGAGAAGGAACAAAGCGACATTGAAAAAGCCCACAACTTTCTTGATGCTCTAACACCACAATACCGTCAATATTTCTGGTGGATCATCATCGGAATTGTTATCGCGGACCTGGCCCTAATTGCATATCTTGTCTCTGTAGTCCTACTCAACATGAGTGTTGTACCCATCATTTTCCTCCTCCCCTACATCTTATTAGGGGTCGTCGCTCAGGTTTGGGTCTTTGCAGGAATCATCATCTCTTATCTGGTGATGTTACTCTTATCCCACCCATCTGGTCCCCCGATTACTGAGATTCTGCGTGGCATCATGCAGGATTATGATAGAAAAGAAGAACGACGCATTCACCGCACCAAAAAGCGGGTTCAAAAACGCGTTAAAAAATACAACGAACTTACTGGACGAGGTCATCTTATAGGCAAACTATTTGGTCACATCCTTGGCATCACCTTTGCCCTCATCTTTGCCATTGTTTTACCAGTGATCACTCCAACCTATCCAACCTTTGATATTAGTGTACTTTACTGGTTAGCCTTTTTCGGCTTGACACATGCAGGACTCACAACTGTTAGAATTCTTGTTGGTGACAGTTCTCTAGCTGCCGCACGACTCTTTGCATCTATTGACACCCTTTATGCAC
Source organism: archaeon (assembly GCA_016550425.1). The sequence goes on along the minus strand of JABXGS010000028.1, from coordinate 23,379 downwards.
TCGTCGGGGTTTGGACACTTAGCCTATTCTTCTATGGGCCATTGTCCTGGCCGATTCCCATCTGGAACGGAGCATTCTGGACGCTGATTGTCTGGAAATCCCTCATAATGCCTTGGATCTGGTGGCTTGGACCCATATTAATTTTCATAGCCCTAATCGCTATGATTATCGAACTGGTACAAGTGAACGTCTACATTCAACCATTACACAACGGTTACGAAGTCTCAATCGACGAGTTTTAAATCGTCAATATGTCCGTCACCTGGGGTGGTACGCTGTTAAGTGCGTGCTGCCCCACTATTCCTTTTTTTCTCACAATGTTTATCTGGAGTTCAATCCTTTTGGAAAGAGTAATTGAGGGATTGATATGAGCTCTGAGAATGGAATTACAATTCGTCCATACAATGTTAAGGATTTTGAAGGATTATCAACACTTGTTGCTGAATTTTTTTCTTTCCATCACCGACTAAATGGTCGAGGCCCCCTACCACAAGAAGAAGCTGCAATGATAATTCCACGAGATATGCTTCAAGAAACCTCATATATTCTTGTGGCTGAAGATCCTCATACGAACCGAATTATCGGATTCTGCCGCATTGAACTACACGAAGGCGCCTATTTTCTACGGGAAATTGGAGTCACAGAGAATTGGCGAATACGAGGGGTTGGAACTGCATTACTCCGAGCGGCAGAAGACCATATTCAATCAGTCGGTGAAACCAATCTCTATCTTTCCGTCATCCCGCGAAATATCGATGCTGTGCGATTCTTTGTTCGTCGTGGTTATGATATCATTAATACGATGGAATTACGAACTGAGGTCCCAGAGGAAAGGATTCAACGGAAACCCTTGCATTTTCTTGGATTGCAATTTCGGTATTAGCCATGGCAATTTAGATAAGCAAAGAATCTACAAAGCATAAAGAAACTGAAATGAAACGGAGAAAAAACGACTGTGACATCGGATACTGAAACGGAAATCGATTCGCGATTAGAATTGAAAATAGGTTCAATCCAACTCAGGAACCCCACAATTTTGGCTTCAGGTGCTTGGGGGGTCGCTGCTGGTGGTCTCCTACGAGCTTGGAATAATGGCGCAGGAGCAGTAGTCACAAAGACGGTAGGATTGGACCCCCGTTCCGGCCATCCGGGCCCTCGTATAGTTGGAATATACGGTGATAGTTTGATGAATGCCATGGGGATTCCTAATCCAGGGATTAAGGATTACCTCCCCGAAATTGAAGTGACCCTTGAACAAGGTGTATCCGTCATCGGGAGCGTATTAGGAAATACGCCAGAAGAGTTTGCTACAGTGGCATCCCAATTAGCAAAAGCGGGAGTAGCTGCAATCGAGTTAAACGTTTCCTGTCCCCACATGGGCTCCTTGTACCTTTTAGGTATGAATCCAAATGGTGTAGCCGATGTGGTGACAAAAGTCGTACAAGAAACGAAGAAGAAGGTTCCTATCTGGGTCAAACTCCCTGGTTCAACGGATTATCCTCAACTAATCAAAGTCGCTCAATCAGCTGAATCTGCCGGAGCATCCGCAGTTGTGGCCCTGAACACACTTCCTGCTCTTGCTATCGATACAGAAACACGAAAACCCTTTTTAGGTGCAGAAATCGGCGGCTTATCAGGTCCAGCAATCAAGCCAATTAGCATACGAGCTGTTTGGGAACTTCACCGTGCTGAACTTAGAATTCCAATAATTGGAGTAGGAGGCATACTGACTGGAGAAGATGTGATCGAATACCTTCTTGCAGGAGCCACCGCTGTCGAAATAGGAACTGGTGTATTAACTCGAGGATCAGCCATCTTTACTGCTGTGTGTCAAGAAATTGCAGAGTATCTGACCCACCACGAGATACATCATGTAACAGACTTGATTGGTCGCATGCAGGAATCAGGAGTGATCCCCTAACCATGGCTGTTCATGACCTCAAAGTGATTAATGGACACTTGGTATTACCGGACAGGGTTGAAAAGGCGGACTTATTAATCGATGATGGAAGAATTTCTACAATTCTGAACCCAGCATTATCAAAATTAGAAACCGCTAGTGAAGTGATTGATGCCTCGGGATTCTTAGTGCTCCCTGGGCTAGTGGATGTACACGTGCATTTTCGTGACCCCGGATATCCATCAAAAGAAGACTTTGCTTCCGGTTCGCTGGCAGCCGCCGCAGGTGGAGTGACCACAATCGTGGACATGCCAAATACCAATCCACCAACTACAACACCTCAACGACTGCAAGAGAAGATAGCACGTGCAACACAAAATTGCCTTGTGGATTTTGCTTTTCACGGAGGTCCCTATCGGGGTGAAAACCCTAAAGGACCACTCATAGACTGTGATGAGAGCACGATCCTCGATATGGCTAACCAGCTTATCGAGGCCGGCATTGTTTCGTTTAAGATCTATATGCCACACCATGAAGCGTCAACAATTCCTATTCTAAGTCCCCTTGGCCATCTTCTCACGGTGCATGCTGAAGACCCAAAGCTACTCAGTACACCAACGGATGGCTCTTCCTTCGCATTTCTTGCCAGTCGACCACCAGAAGCCGAAGTGCAAGCGATTAACCACCTTCTCAATAATGCTCCCCATTGTGGGTTTCATATCTGTCATCTATCGACAGCAGCTGGATTTCGAGCCATCCTTGCAGCATGGCATAAAGGAACGCCTGTAACCACCGAAGTAACTCCGCATCATCTTCTCCTCACAGTAAAGGATTTAGCGAAAATTGGCCCTGTTGCGAAATCTTTTCCTCCCCTACGTTCAACGACTGATACAGAAGCCCTACTTAACGCATGCTTGGCGGGGCAAATTAAAATCATTGCATCTGATCATGCACCACACACTGCAGAAGAAAAAACGAGTGCTGACGCTGATTTCGCCTCTGCGCCTGCTGGCATCATTGGAGTTGAAACAATGCTTGCTCTAATGTATACCCGATTAGTCCATGAGGCAGAAATGACCCTCAACCAACTAATGTGTATGATGGCACTGAATCCTGCCTCGTGGTTTGGAATCCGTAATTCTCAGTGGATTGAAAAAGGCCAACTGGAAGTGGGTGCTGATGCGGACTTCGTTATCTTTGATGCCAAAGCCAAGTATAGCATCCGGGGAGATGCCCTGCATGGAAAAGCCACCTTAACGCCATTTGAGGGATGGAAGGTTAGAGGCAGAGTGCGTCAAACCGTTTTAGGAGGACAAACCATCTTTAATGGAGAGATTCAATGAGCACATTCAAAAAACCAAAGAAAAGCCCTTCAAAACTTGTCCACGGACTCAGACCCATTGTGGGACCGATTCAGCAGATCCGGGAGGAAACTCCTCGAACAAAGACGTTTATCCTATCTGCACCCGAGATTGCACGTAACGCCGTACCTGGCCAATTTCTAATGGTTTGGATTCCAGGGGTTGATGAAATCCCCATGAGCATCTCTTCAACGCAAAAATCTCCAGGACTTATCGAATTTGCTGCAGCAAACGTTGGAAAGGCAACAGCTGCGCTTCATGGAATGAAAGAAGGAGATCTCTTAGGCCTACGGGGACCATTGGGCCATGGATTTACTATCCCACGGTCAATTGATAGAGGTCCTTTGCTCTTTGTTGCTGGTGGCTGTGGGTCGCCCCCTGTATCATATGCTACTGAAGTAGTTGTGAAGAAAGGTCATGAGGTTCATGTTGCCTTAGGAGCCACCTCACGTTCTGAACTTCTTTTCCGAGAAAGATTTGAAAAGAATGCACAGAAAGTCATAATTGCCACAGATGATGGATCCGATGGAATTCAGGGAACAGCCGTTGATGCGGCAACATTTCTTCTCGATGTCGATTCTCGGTATGCAGCCTGCTTTGCCTGTGGTCCTGAGGCAATGCTAACTAGCCTTACTGAGTTATTGGCTAATTATCCAATTCCATTACAGGTAAGTTTGGAGCGATACATGAAATGTGGCGTGGGTCTATGTGGTCATTGCATAATCGACAACCGTGGATCGCGTGTGTGCGTAGAAGGCCCTGTATTTGAGGCGAAGACTCTAAAAAATTCAGACTTTGGAATATTAATACGCGATAGCACGGGTAAACATCTGCCCCTCAGCACCAAAGATGAAGAATGCATACCCTAGACTTGTAACACAAAAGGGGAAAGTGAAATGAAACATTCCAATCTCCTTATTGACTATTCGCCATGGCTTCTATTTCTTGTAGGAACCACCCTTATTGTAGCAGGAGGAGTCATTTATTCATTTCCACAAAGTATTCTAATTCCGGTTGCACTCTTTTTAATAGTACTTGGAATAACGATTCTCTTCCAGTCCTCGAAAGCCTTCAAAACTAACAATGATGTGAAACTCATTTCAGCCATCATCTTTTCATCGCTTCTTGTAATTTTAATTGATTTTTGGCCAATTCAATGGCTCTATTCGCAAACCGTTGCGTCACTTCTCCAATTCATCGGCGTTAATCCCATTTTGTACTTTGTCCCTCATTTCGGAGGAGCCCAAGTACTGATTTTTGTAAACGAAGCCGTAACTTTCCGGATTATCGGGGGAGAAATTGACAACGCATGTGCTGGGCTAATCGCCTTGATTCCTTGTCTAACCCTCCTTGTGCTTGCAGATAAAAACCATGAACCTAAACCCGATCATGTGGGTGTAGTGCTTATTGCCATTTGTATTATCGTACTGGGAAACTTGTTTAGGATTTTTATTGAACTCTTTGCCCCAGCCGTTGGCTTAGCCCCATTTGAGCTTGTCCATTATCCACTTGCCTTTCTATTAGGCTACTTTGGAGTCGTAGTGATAACTTTGGTTGGCCAACGATTAACGAGCAAAAAGTTGATTGTAAAAACCTGAGAGCCCTATTCCTGATTCGTAATGTAGGTGAGTATCTGTTTAGCGTCAGAACTGGATAAGCGCTTCTCAACCTCTAATGCTCGAATAATCTGAGAAATGGGAGCCAGAGCATGAAGGGTTAATTTTCTTTTCTTTAGCTGCTGTGCGCCACCCTGCTGACGGTCCACTACGACCAATACATCACTCACCTTAGCACCTGCCTTTCGGAGTGCTTCTACTGCTTCGATTTTACTCCCTCCGTCGGTGATTAGATCATCAATCACTAATACATGGTCCCCTGATTCGAGCACTCCTTCGACTCGTTTTTGGCGACCATATTGTTTTGATTTACTTCGGATGTATAGAAGAGGGACGTTTAAGCGATTACATATGGCAGTAGCGAAGGAGATGCCGGCCGTGGGTACTCCAGCGATACGATTGAAGGTAACTTTGGGATGGGCTTTCAACCATTGTGTAAAGAGAGTAGTCAATCTTGTGAATGCGCTAGGATAAGAAGGAATCACTCGTAAGTCAATATAATAGGGACTCGGTTTTCCAGAAACCAGAATAAAGTCGCCAAATTGAATTGCACCCACATCAGCGAGAAGAATAGCTACTTCTTTAACGATTGCCTCTTGAGGTGAGATGCTTGGGTCAAAAGGTGCAGCATATGTGTGTTTAGCGAATTCTCCTGCTTTTATTGCAGGATTCTCTGCGGTATAAATGGAACGGCCCACAATCTCATAGTTTGCCCCAGCAGCAATAGCAGACCCAGGTTGTCCACCCTGGGCTCCGACTCCAGGGGCTAGAATTAATATTTCAGAACCGATGAGATTTCGGATTTCACGTACATGAGCAGGTCGGGTGCCAGGGGCAATGACTCCTGTTACTTTCATCTGTTTTGCTAGGTGGATTAATTGTGGAGTTTGTGGATGAATAAATTGAGTAGCGCCGGGATGACTCATATCTACAACAAGAATGACTCCACGGTCACCAGCTTTCTTAGCTTCAGCTATGACTGCCTTGATAGCATCATCACCGATAAACCCATGTGTGATAATGGCATCAAATCCTGCCGCAAATGCATGTCGACTAATCCATGCGTTGGTATTGTCAATATCTGCGACCTTAAAATCTGCAATGAGCGGAACATCTGGAACCACCAATTTCAGGTGATGGACAATTTCTAATCCCACTGCAAGAACCAGAGGATAATTCAGTTTAATTGCTACAACGTATGGTGCAACAGCAGCTGCAAGATGACACGCACGTTCAATTAGAGCAACACGATCAGATTCGGAAACTCCAGGTGAGAACGCATTTGCAATATCCAACGCGTGTATAACTCGGGTTTGATGAGAAGCCGTTCTTTTTTCTAGTACTTTGATGAAAGTTTGTCCCACCAGTTTTGTCATTGCGATAGATCTCCTGCAGTTGATTGGGCAGATTTAATTTTGAACTTGAAGTTGTTCAATAATAAAGTCTTGACTAGTGATTCGTTTGCAGTATGAGCACCGAAGAGTCACAGGTGAACGGTCTACTACCGTGAAGTGGCTCGTAATCCCGCGTTCATTGTTGGTTATGCAACTTGGGTTGACACATTGAACGATTCCGATGATTTCATCTGGCACTTTGATTCGCATCTTAGAAAAGATCTTGTAGTTGCGGATGATATTGATGGTAGCTTGAGGAGCAATTAAGGCGATACGATTAATCTCTTCAGCTGTGAGTTCACGACCCTCAACTTTGATAATATCTTTTTTGCCCATGCGTTTACTATGGACATTCATTGCGATGCTTATGATGTCTCCTTCACGCCCGGTTATACCAAGGATTTGTAATACGGCAAGCGCATATCCAGCGGTGATATGATCTATCACCGTTCCGGCCTGGATTTTTTGAACCCGAAGCTCAGTTGGGCGATCATTGGTTTTTGTTTTAGATGCTTTGCTTTTTGACCGGGGCATAGTTATTGTACCTCCAAGAGCATAGCCAAGATTGCCATTCGTACTAATACCCCATGAAACATTTGGGTGAAGTAGCGGGCGTAGGGAGTTGTATCCACTTCAGGTGCAATCTCGTCAACCCGGGGTAATGGATGAAGGATATCTAAATTTGATTTCACATTTTCTAACATGCTCTTGTCAATTCGGTAAATCCCTTTCACTCTTTCGTAATCAGCCTCCGTAGGAAACCTTTCCTTCTGAATACGTGTCACATACAACACATCGAGGTCAGGGAGTATTCCCTGCAAATCTCTTGTTTGAATGATTTCTTTATCCTGTTCGCGTAAATCCATCACGATTTCATCTGGGAGTTCTAAACCAGGAGGTGAAATACAATACAGTTGGTTAGTAAAGCGTGTAATCGCATAGGAAAGTGAGTGGACAGTTCGACCAAACTTAAGGTCCCCCAACACGGCAATATTCAAATTCTTTAATCGTCCCTGACTCCGCCGTATTGTGGAGAGATCAAGAAGCGTTTGTGTTGGATGTTTCCCAGCTCCATCTCCTGCATTAATAACTGGGACTTGAGCCACTTCGGCAGCCCATTGGGCTGCACCTTCCTGTGGATGACGCAGAACTATAATATCCGCATAATTCTCCACAGTGCGAATTGTATCAGCAAGCGACTCACCCTTCGCTACGGACGACGCCCCGACATCGGCAACAGTGATTGAAGAACCTTGAAGGCGTGCCATAGCAGATTCAAAGCTTAGTCGAGTCCGAGTTGAAGGCTCATAAAAGAGAGCGGCTAAAATTTTTCCCTGAAGGAGCTTTGAGGAATTAGTTCCCTGAGCGATCGGCTCCATCTTATCCGCTCTATCAAGAATTGCTAGAATTTCTTTGGTACTAAGGTCAGCAATACTAATTAGATTTCTAACTTTGAGCGACACCATAATTCCTCTGCTACGACTCAAGTCTGTGCAAAATAAAAGTGTATGCCCTTATGATTGGTTTTGCCTGAGGTGCGCTCCGTTAAATTACCGATCGGCTAGGACATTACTGATTCGGGCGACATAACTCCGAATGATATCTTCTGTTGGTTCTTCTGAAGCACTGTCACGTTGACTGGCTGTTGCTTGGTACAAACTAAGAGCGGTGCCAACAATATGACGTGTTTGGATTATAACGAGCATTTTTTCTTTTAGGGGGAGATCTAGCAATAAGGGTGGGAAAAACAACTTGGGAGTAAGTAGAAAGATTTGAAGCCTGTGGATTGTCTTGTGAATGCTATATGGCAATTGTTGTTCATAAGCATCGAGGGTGAGTTGTTCTTGTAATCGTTGTAATTCGGTTTGTGCCTGTTGACGATTAATCACATCTTTTGTGGCTGTAAATCTGCAAATCTGGGCTAGCGCATTCAGGAGTTGCCGCAATTGCCTAAGGCTTCGTTCTGTTTCCCTTTCAAGCTCCAGAGCAAGCTCGTCAAAAAGGAGTGCTGCATGTGTAAAGTCACCTTTACTGATAATATTCAGTCCATCAACTAAACCAACCAAAGTTATGCCGTAGGTGCTGAAAACTGAATATACGTCTGCAAGATCAGGGATCAATTCAGCTGCTTGAACGAAAGCTTTCTGCACCTTGTCAAAGTACTCTTGGGCATCTATAAATTCGTCTTTAAGAAGGTGTATCTGTCCAATTCGCCAATAATTTTCACCCACATCATGGAAGAAAAAGAGCCGTGAAAACATAGCAGCAGCTTCTTCATGCAATTGTTTGCTTTTCGTTAAAAGTTCCAATCGTCTCGTCTCATCTGTTGTAAAATCTAGACTACTTTGGAAGAGCAGCGAATCAGCATAAAGAGTAATAGCTTCAGCGCGCTTATGCTGCTCTCCTGTTTTCGCCCACGTTTCAGACGCTTGCTTATAAAATTCTGCAGCTTCTTGAAGAAGAGAACCATCGCCTTTGAGAATGCCTAAATGTTGGGCAGCAATACCAGCCTGTTGAAAGGCATAAGCGGTCGCCACAGGGTCAGGTACTTCTTCAATGAGTTGAATTGCTTTTCGTCCATAATCCAACATTTCTTCGTAGAGAGGGACTTTTTCATCAAGAGTAAGAGCCAGTTCAGCTAATTTGGCACAACCAAACGCCGCATAACTATACGCCACGACCTGTCCACGAGTATCCTGTGTCTGAGATAGGAGTTCAAGCCCCTTTTGGCTTAACTCGCGTTGCTGAGTAGCCCATTCTCGTTTTTTATCAATCCGTGTTTCTAAGTCCGAGAGAAAGCCGCACATCTCGCTTGCATTCATTGTCGCATAACCAGCACCCCGCAAGCCTTTGGTTTTTTTCGCGAAATCCCGACCTTCCAATTGCAGGTTGTAGATTTCTAACAGCCTATCTTTACGACTCTCAGGGTTCATATCAAACCAAGTGACCCGTTCCAATACTACTCCAAGATTGATTGCAGCTCGCGCCCGAAGTTGGTAGAAATGCGTTTGTTCCCCAATGCTTCGTGCTTTTCGGAGATGCTCTTCTCCCAGAGTGTATAATTCATTTCGGCGGTCGAAGTCCTGTTCCAATTCAGCGATGGAAAGGAAACCTGTTCCTGCAAGGGTATAAGCGGAGAGTAATTCACCATGGACAGGAGTTCGTTCGTAAGTTGATACGGACTGGAGAAAGTGATCTTTGGCTTTTTCATACAAATCTTGCCGCAGTTCTGGATCTTTTTCGGATTCTGCTATACGATAATAAGAACTCCCTAGCAGGCTCAGAATCTTTCCTCGTACCTGGTTATGGCTTACATCGACGAGAGACCGAACGAGTTCATGCACATTTTCTTGCCGGATTTGCTGGGTTATTTCAGCTTGTAAGCGGTAAGGGTAAAGAATATCCACACCTTGCAGAACAGCGATATTTCCAATTGGGGTTCGATTTTCTATATGGCTTAAGTTCTGAGTCCTTTGGAAGATTTCATGTAAGAGTGACTGTTTTTCATCTCCTTCAGCGTATAAAATCAAAGGTTCAATCAAGATAAGATAGAACGCATCTCGAGCAGTAGGAGCTAGCTGTTCTGTTAACTCTAATCCATATTTAGTCCAAACCACCTGCTGTTCAGGTTCCACATATGCTATCAGACTAGTTATTAGTCTTAAAGCACGCTCTATTTCATTGATTTCCACATACTTATGAACAGCTTGGATGAAGCTTTCCAGAGTGGGCGAATCAGTAAGCCAGCCTTTAGCTTCATAGGACAATGCTTGTAAGAGACCAGCTTGTTCCGACTCCAGAGAAAGTTGATCCTTCATTCTTCTATTCTGTGATAAAAATTCTGAAAGCAGCGTTTTCATTTCAGCTAGGGTGTTTGCATGCCAAGCCGCAGTCCAGAGGTTTGTTAAGCCACGGAGCGCGACTTCGGTGGTTCGAAGTCTCTGGTATAAGGCAAAGCATTGTTTTGCTGCATCGTGATATTCAGCATTACGTTCTAAGATGGTGACTCGGCGAAGCTCCATATTGACATCGTCTAAGGGCACCACCATTCACCATTAATTTGCTGATTCAAAATGTGACGCTAGTTGATCGATCGATTGAGAGAACTGGTGATCTGGTTGTTTTTCCACGAAAAGCGTCTGACTCATATTCTCCATAACTTCACAGAAGCAGGGAATTATGCTCACGACTTCTATGCCAAGCTTTCGACTTAAATTCACTTTTAACTTCGTATAATCGTCTGGGGTCTTTAACATGCTACAAGGAACTTTGTTGATAATTAGTTCAGGCCGCTTTCCAAGTGTCTGGTTATAGACTCCCTTGATGAGATGCTGCGTACCAACAATGTCAAGCTGATCCATTTTAATGACTAAAACCAATTCGTCTGCCGCAAGGATGGCATTGATGGAGCTGAGTGCAAACCCCGGGCTCGTATCAAAAATTTGGAAATTGACGCCATATCGTTCAAAGAGAAGATCTTTACTATCGAGGACGAGTTGGAGGACGCGTGCTTGCCATTCTTCATTAAGACTATGCATGGTCATATCGTTTATTGCAGCGCCACTTGGATTAGTGAATCCTACTTGAAACCGCCCTTTGGTGTGAAACTGAGAGCTCAGATCAATTAGCACTTCGTGTATTTCGCAGCGCTGAGCTAACCAGTCGTTGATATAATACTCAACACCATTCAGATTGAAAAGCGCGTTCAAGCTAGGTGCCCGGAAGTCAAAATCTAATAATACAATATTCCAACCGCGTTTGGCTAAGGTTAATGCCGTATTTGCTGAAAGGTTTGATTTCCCCGTTCCTCCTTTGAAGCTGTGGACTGTAATAGCCTTGGTTACATTCCGCCTTTGCATTCCACTTCTTCGCGAAGGATGCGCCATATTATCTTCCCAATATTAATGCTTCAGCGAGGAGAGTTAGGTATGCTGTATTGGTAGAAGCGATTAACTCGAACACGCTCTAAATAGCCAAGACGAAACAGAGCCCCAAGATACTTCGATTCTGCATTCTGGGACTTACCAGTAATTGCAGAAACATCAACAGCATTTGCCTGCCGGAGTTTAAGCATCACCATCGCGGTTTCACGGTAACGCCGAGGAATCCTGAGTAACACCATCGCATTCAGTGACATGGTTTGAGTTGGTTTTTCGACTGAAACGGTCTCACTAAGTTCAGTTCCCCGAACGAGATATTGTCGATCAATGTAGATAATTAAAACGTGCGCTGGTTCGCCATGGAGATATGCATGGCTCACTGGATAGGATTGGGCATTCTCTATAACAGCCTTTGGCAAGGTGACTTTGATATCTTGCTGACAGCCATGGCAGTATGTCTGAATGGTCGCTGTATCTGTAGTCTCCTCTACTTTTGACATGCATAATTCCCCGCTGACTGTAATGCATGTATCCAAGTTTTCCATTCAATGAGCTCTCTTAAACATTTTCTGCCCGAAAACCCAACCTTTTATGGGATGCGAAGTTCTCAAGCTACTGTTCTGTTGCTTAGCAGTTTATTTGAGTAATAAGAAGTGAGATTAGGAAAGTTTCTAAAGACATGAATACTAGCGTGAAGAGCTTAGAACGATTTGTGTGGTCTCGATGAGCGAATCTGTACTGGCAGTTGGATTTAATGTCCGTCCATTGGCTCGATCAGCGAAGAGAGGAGGATACCGAGTTCTCGCTGTTGATTTCTGGGGAGATTTAGACCTGGAGGAATGGGCAGATGAATACTATGCGGTATTAGATCAACAGCCAGACCAGCGTCCAGATCGTCCACACACACCTACTGTGGAAGCTTTAGTTAGAGGAGCTCAACAGATTCTCGAAGAATATGGACCAGTAGATTATATCTTAGCAAGTGGAGGATTCGATGACCAGCCTGAAGCCTGGAACCAACTTGGTAATCTGGGAACACTAGTTGGCAACACGCCCGAAGGTATGCAGGCAGCGAGAAATCGAGCACTCACACAAGAGACAGCCAAGCGTGTTGGAGCCGCCATCCCGCGAAGTTATGAGATTTCTGAGATAAGTCAGTTTCAATGGGCAACAAATCAACTGGAATTGCCCATCCTTGTCAAACCAAAACATGGGAGTGGTGGATTCCATTCACGCATACTCCGAACTGATGAAGACATTGACCACTATTCTGTACGACATCGACCATCCCTCCGGGAACCAATCTTAGTCCAAGAGTTGATAGAAGGGATAGATGCCAGTGTTTCACTTATTAGCACAGGCCAAGAAGTCCAAACGGTTTCCGTGAATGAACAATTGATTGGGTTACTTGAACTTGGAAAAGCACGAACGAAAGCTTACTGTGGAAATATAGTACCGCTCAAAGCTCCAGCAAAAATGGTAAAGACTCTAAAAATGATTTCCGAAGATATATGCAGCTATTTGAAATTAATTGGCAGTAATGGTATCGATTATGTCATCGATAAGAAGGGTACACCCTTTTTCATGGAGATTAACCCAAGAATCCAAGCAACCATTGAAGCCTTGGAACTCGTGACAAATTCGAATGTAGCCACTATGCATATTGAAGCGTGGAAAGGAACGCTCCCAACAGAACTTCCAATCCCGAAGGCCTATTGTGTCCGTCTCATTGTCTACGCCAAGATCCCGTGTCAAATTCCCAATCTGAGTAATATACCAGGTGTAGTTGACATTCCAATACCTGGAAGCCGTGCTAAAAGCGGAGATCCCATATGTACTGTGAACCATATTGCAGCTTCAAAGAAGAAGGCGTTAGAAGGCGCCTGGGAATTGGTGAATACGATCTATTCGTATATTATCCCCACTCCACCACTTCCTGAGGACTAATAGTATTCATTAATTAGTGAGAGGAGAACATTCGACCAGAGGTAATTAACATGGTTCGGGTAATTGGTATTGATCCTGGAACGCGTTCTTTCGATTTTTGTGGATTAGAAGATGGTGAAGTTTTTCTTCAGACCTCAATTACTAGCGTGGAAGTGGCGGATAATCCCCAAAGTATACTTGATGTGATCACCAAGGCACGAAATATCGATTTAGTAGCAGGGCCTTCAGGATACGGTCTTCCCCTGCTTCCCGCCTCGAAGGTTACTGAAAAAGAATTTTTCCAACTTGTGCTAGTCCGCCACGATGATGATAAAATTCCTGTTTTAGAAGCCATCAAAGATATGGTGCGATTAGTTCAACAAACCGATATCAACATGCTATTTATCCCGGGAATAATTCATCTGCATTCGGTACCTGCCTGGCGAAAACACAACCGTATAGATCTCGGAACTGCGGATAAACTCTGTTGTGCGATTCTGGGCGTATATGACCAAGCAGGTCGATTGAAAATTCCTTACCAGGAAACAGCATTTGTACTAGTTGAATTGGGCTATGGATATCCAGCAGCCGTCGCTGTTGAGAATGGATTAATCGTGGATGGAGTAGGTGGGACCATTGGTGGTCCAGGGTTTCTCACCCTTGGAGGAATGGATGGAGAACTAGCGTATCTTCTTCGGGGTTTCTCGAAAGGCACCCTATTCCAAGGAGGCGTTTTATCAGCCCTTGATGATCCAAACCTAAGTCCTGAAGCTTTTGCAGAAATTGTCAAGGAAGGTGATAAAAAAGCTCAGGAAGCATGGAATGCCGTTGCGGAAGGACTCACCAAATCTGTCGCCGCACTAACAATCTCTGTAAAAGAACCACGAGAGATTCTTCTTTCTGGTCGATTAACACGAGTTCCCTTTCTGGTACAAGATCTGACTCATCGAATGGAGCAATTTGGTATTCCTGTGACACGGGTACAACGGTTGGGGCAGCAGTCAAAAGAAGCAGCTCAGGGAGCCGCACTCTTTGCAGAGGGCTTAGCTGGCGGTCCCGCAGAAACGCTGGTTAAAACAATGCGACTCAAAGAATGCAGTGGAACAGTCCTTGATTGGATAAGTCTCCCTCAAGCGCAACAAATCCGGAATATGTACAAAGAAGCCTAATCCATAGTAATTCTTGCACCAGAATTATTCACTGCAGAAACGAATACAAGCCCACCAATACCTGCATCTAATACTTCCAAGGCTGCTTGTTTCACTTCTGCAGCCTCCTTTGCCCCACGAACAAGTCCGTAACAGGTTGGTCCCCAAGAACTTTGACCTCCTCCTTTTGCACCTGCATCAAGCATTACTTTCACACAGTCATTGACCTCGGGAAAAGCAAATCTACCTCCCTGTGCTGAAGTAAAGGCGTCTCCAACCAGAATTTGAATTTGCGTTAAAGCCTCTCCAAATCGATCAATTTCATCATTGACCAGAGCCGGAACAAGTTTCATCAACACTAACCGACTTACCATTCCAGCTGATTCAGGACTAGCGGATGGGAGTTCAAGAAATGCCCGCGCTTCACGAACCCCACTTAGACCCTGAGCCACATTTGGGATAGCTACTACAAAGTTCCAGTCCGTTGGGACATCATGGCGGATGATAAGTGGTGGAACTCGTTCAGGTTGCTTATACAATTGGGTAGATATCTTTCCACCGTCTACTACAAACCCACCTGAAGTAAATGTTGCAGTTCCCACTCCGGAAATAACTCCACGTTCCAGAATTTCTGCGAGAGTACGTGGATTAGTTTCTTTACCGATCAATTTTGTAATGCCTGTACCTATCGCAAGTCCCAATTGAGTACCCGAACCTAACCCAACATGTTCAGGGATAATTTCCCAGACCGTAACCAGTACTCCATGCGAAACCTCAAAATGTGAAAGGAAGCGTTTAGCTATTGGATAAACACGTTCTTTGTGTTCTCCGGAAACCGTGATTTCCGAGTTTTGGTGGGTCACTTCAACAACGCAAAGTGGTTGTTCTAATGAAACACCTAGCGATCCATATTTGCGCCCTAGCCCGCCGTGTAAGTCAATGAACCCCAGATGAAGTCTTGCACTGGCGCGAACCATGACTTTAGCAACAGTAGGGGATGACATAATGTTCACTTAATCCATTTAGGGAGCAATGATCGTATTCGACGAATAACCTCAGCAGATGGAGATTTTGGAGCGATTCTTTCGACAAGCTCATGAAGCTGATCAATCTGAAGAGCTAAGCCTTTGGCTCTATTCTGGTCGTTTTTATATAATGCCCGGATTTTTGTGGCATGAATTACAGATTCAATAGCAGCACTCCGGCTCCGAGAATACACTAAAGGTGTCTGTGTTAGGAAATCTATGTACTTAACCTCACATAGGAATTCTTTGAACAGATGCATTGATTCACCTTTTTTTTCCAGAGTCACTGTTACTTCAAGAACTCCATCCACCCCATGGATTCTTGGTGCGTTAACCACTTTCGATGGTTCAAAGACAACCGCCTCTACATCGGAAAGCTCCTGCTTGAATGCCATGGCCAAGAATAACTCGGGATTTTGCGTCAGATTGATCACTGCGTCTGGATTATTTTCGAGATTAAGCGCGGTTTGAGTTTCTTGGTAAGGTCTGATGAATAGACGGGATCCTTTACCCACCCATACACCCATTGGTGCTGCGTTTGGTTGTTCCTGTTTTGAGAGGGTGCTCAAAATGGTTTCAACAATCTCGCCTTCAACAAACCCTATTTGGGAAAGCATCATAGCAAAATCAGAGATGCGAACACCACCACGAAGTTGCACCTATACACAAACCTGTAATTCTAACCTTAATGTCTTTTCTAAACAAGAACACAGTATGTTACCAAAAAAGTCGAGACTGATTAACTTCGAGAAAGCATGGGATTTTCGATTGGCCAACCAATTGCATTCAACGCATGTCGCGCTATGTCACGAATGGTTTCCCAAGTAGCATCGGTTTTTAATGTCTCTTCCATCCAATACCGAGTATTTTCCGGACCACTGATTTCATCAAGCTTGTGGTTCAAATCTTCTAACAGTTTACGAGCTTTTTGAGGAAAAAAGGCACGCCGTTGCTTCATGACTTGGTACCACTGATCAAATTCTATTGCCAATTCATCAACCTTCCAATCAAATCCTGGAAAGAGTTGAAGCTGCACTTCAGCTGGTGCAGCTAAAGCTTGAAGAGACCACCGAAAGCGTATCATCGTATAATCCACGAGACCTGCCTCCACCGTCGCATGAATATTAGATTCGGAACTTTATCTAGCCCAATGAATCGTCCGTCGCGAACAAAGTATTGAGGCAAATCTTCCTTATTACCATAGTGGTAACGAATCTGTCGATTCTTTATTTGACTGTGTGCAAAAACGTACACTATAGCGTATTGATACTTCAAAAACTGCTAAGCGTTTTTAACCTCAACTTCAAGTGCATTTTTTTCAGAAACTATTAATGAAATCTTTAATTCAGTAAAAGCTATAGGGTCACATAGACCCCAGTGTGTGGAGCCAATCACTTATGCCCGCTCGAGATGTGCACAAAGACAAACCAGATGTTCAAGTTTCTGTTCGCCGCGTTGGTGTTACAGGTATCAGGGTTCCAATCCAATTCATCTTTTTTGAAGAACAGCCGGCCATAGTCGTTCCTACCTTTGATGTCTATGTAGATTTACCCGCCTATCAAAAAGGCATCCACCCTTCCCGAAGCTACGAAGCCACCGTCGAAATCGTTAGCAAACATGCTGAAAAACTCCATCGCCTTGAAGACCTTTGTGTCGACATTGCTCAGGAACAATTGCTACGTCATGATTACGCTACCGAAGCCGAAGTCCATGCCGCAGCGGATGTAGTATATGCCCGAACCACCCCTAAAACGGCTATACGGACCTATGAGTCGTGCACAATGAAGGCCAAAGCCATCGCGATTAGAACTACCAAAGGGCAAATTCAATTTCGTAAATGGATTGGTGTCACAGTGTCTGGCATCACAGCATGTCCTTGTGCTCAAGAAATGCTCCGAGATGGTGTTGAGTCAGAACTTGTAAAGGAACACAGACTCGATTCAATACAGGCTAAACAAATTGTAAAGAACCTACCGATTGGCAGTCATATGCAACGGAGCTTTGGATCCATCATGGTAGAGATTCCACCAAAATTCCAGGTTGATGCTCTACAGCTGGTGGGTATTGTAGAAAATGCAATGAGTGCAAGTTCCTTTGAATTATTGAAACGCCTAGATGAAGTTAGTGTGGTTCAAACCGCTTTGGAAAATCCAAAATTTGTAGAAGATGCAATCCGCCAATTAGTGAAAAATGTGGTGGAAGCATTTCCCACCCTCCCCGATGAAATGGAACTTGCCTTTGAACAACGAAATGAAGAATGTATTCATCGTCATGACTTGGTTGCACAACAGGTCATTACAATGGGAGAAGCCCGACAGCAAATCAATGAAAATGGCAACAATTCTTCTTAGGGAACAAACTTTTGGGATACTCCTCTATAGGAGTTGTGGTGTTCGTTTTGAGCCCCATCAATTTGAAAGAATGGTGGCCACGTTATAGTGCCATCGTCGACCAATTCGGGTATAACATGAAAACTGACCAGGAAGCTACTGACCTGCTTAGCGGGTACATCAAAAACATAGCTATACCCCTTAATGAGGCCCAAGAACGAATCGAGGGAAAAAATGTTCTAGTATGTGGAGCTGGACCATCCATTCTTGATAATTTGGTTGATATCAAAGATTATGGATTGTTAGATGACACGGCAGTCTTTGCAGCTGATGGAGCGACAACCGCCTGCATGGAGAAAGATAT
Organism: archaeon; assembly: GCA_016550425.1. The sequence continues at coordinate 5,435 of JABXGS010000028.1, read as the reverse complement.
TGTACCGGATTTCGTAATCACAGATCTTGATGGGCGCATGAAAGATATTGTTGCAGCCCAGAAACAAGGGGCAATCGTGGTAGTCCATGCTCATGGGGATAATATTCCCAGCTTGAATAACTGGATTCCCCGATTATTGGAAGGCCGAGCCTTGATTGGTTCAACTCAAATACGACCCCGACCCGATGTCCATAACTTGGGCGGATTCACCGATGGTGATCGATGTGTATTCTGGGCAGAAGGGCTTCGAGCTGCAACAATCGCGATGGCGGGAATGGATTTGGGGAATATAATTGGACGTTATTCGAAACCCGAATTAACTCAAGATGTGTTAGCGAGCCCGGAGAAACGGCAAAAGCTTTTGGTTGCCAAGGAATTATTAGCATGGCTGGCTACTTGGAGCATTAGTACATTATTCAACTTGACCGGCATCTATGCGACCATCCCCGGTATTCCTAATAGAGAAATCTCCAAGTTTATCTGGGGTAAGGGTAAATAACCCCAATCCAGTTAAGAGGTTCATTTGTAATGAAGATTTTACTTGTAACAGGCAGTTTAGAAGCACCTCATCTGCGCAAGGTTATTGAAGAGAATCCTTCGTCCTATTCCTTTGATATCCTTGAGTTACCATTGGCCGTTGCGGCGTTTCTCCATCCGAAATATGTGGCTTCTCAGATCAGACTCCGTGGACCTTTAGAGAAATATGATCTGATTATTCTCCCCGGTATGGTATCCGGCGATGCCAGCATCGTAAGTGACAGTTTAGGTGTTCCAACATTCAAAGGAACTCGTCATGCAGCAGATTTACCGATTCTTTTTGACATTCTAGCTGATGCGGAGAATCACCTTTCGACAACTCAGCCTGCAGATTTGGTTTTAGATGAACAACTCAGGAAAAAAGCACAACGTGATTTGGCTAGGTCAAAAAAATTACTGAAAGGAAAATTGCCCAAGGGTTACTTGAAACTGAGAAGAGGAAGAGAGAGCCTGATTATTGGGCCAAGGTTACCCATGCGGATTATTGCTGAAATCACAGATGCACCAACGCGTACAGAGCAGGAGCTTCTTCGAATCGGTCGTCACTTTCTCGCTAGCGGTGCGGACATCATTGATGTTGGCATGGTAGCTGGAGCACCAGAACCAAAGGCAGCAAAAGAAATTGTTAGATTGATGCGAAAGGAGTTGTCAGCTTTCATTAGCATCGATTCTCTCAACGCTGAAGAGATTGAAGCAGGACTTGAGGGAGGTGCACAGCTAGTGTTGAGTCTGGATCAGGATAACATGATAGACATTGAGAAGAAATATCGTAAACAGGCGATTTTCACCGTTATTCCAGCTACCAAACAGGGTGCTGAACTGCCTAAGACTGTTGAAGAGCGTGTTGAGCTTCTCGTTGATAATCTTTCCAATGCCCGAAGCTTGGGCTACAAGAAACTTATTGCTGACCCCCTTTGTGATCCCCTAATTAATCCAGGACTAACAAAGGCCATTCAAGCGTATGCAAAATTTAGTCATCAACAACCAGATGTTCTACTGCTAATGGGAATTGGAAATATCACTGAATTATTAGATGCGGATAGTCCAGGAGTCAATGCCCTACTTGCGGGTCTAGCAACAGAACTCAAAGTATCTTTACTCCTTACAACCGAGGTTAGCCCCAAGACGAAAGGATCCGTTTGGGAGGTCCACAAAGCTGCCCAAATGATGCATCTTGCCCGTCGACGACGAGCAACTCCGAAAGATTTGGGAGTTGACCTCCTCCTTTTAAAACCTAAACGATTTCCCGAACAACCCTATCAGCCAATCCAAAGCGCTGAGCATCCCCACATCAAAGCGTCTCAGGAACCCAGTACGCATCGTTTGGACAGAGCCGGATTTTTTACTTTTCATGTTGACAGAGAGCGCTATTTACTAATCGCACGTCATTTCACAGCAGAAAACCGAGACACCCCTTCACTCGAAATTGAGGGTTCAACGGCACAGCAACTTATTGACACTATAGTGAAACAAGAGCTGGTTAACGAATTAGATCATGCTGCATATATTGGACGAGAATTAACCAGAGCTGAACTCGCTTTAATTACTGGTCGACCCTATATCCAGGAAGGACCACTCTTTGGGAGATAAAGGTGATTACAAGCAGTTATGGGAAAAAAAGATGAGTGGAGGAGAACGCCTCCTCCGTTATGGTTATTTTGCTGTTCCGCGACGTTTCATTAGCAAGTATATGACAATGATGACCACAATGATGATGACGCCAGCGACTACAGCGATCCACCACCACCATGGAAGCAAGATTGGAGGGAGTAATGGTGGATTATCAAAGGTGAAAACTCCATCTGATTCATCTTCTACAATGAAGATTCCGTCATAGGCCGTGATGCGGATGCGGTAATTGGATCCATTGGGCCAAGCTATTGTATCCAGAAGATAGCTTGCACTTGTTAGACCTGTTGCTAGTGTGTTCCAATTGCTGCCGTCCCAAATGTCTACATCAAAGGTTAAGGTGTCATCGTTTGGATCGGAAGCAGCCCATGTGACCGTAATTGTACCGTTGAGTGTTTCTCCACCATTTGGAGATATCACTGTGATCGTGGGTGGTTGTCGAATAAGGTTCGTAGCAACGGTGTTAACCTCATAGTTAGGATTTACAAAGTATAAGAGAACTCCTGTTTCTTTTTCGAAGTAGCTATAAGTTGGCGTCGAACCATCGAGCCAAGTCACATTCCAGCAGTCATAGGAATAACCATTAACCCAGGTATGCATCACTTCACCAACGACAATTCCATACTCACTCCACATAGGGACTGCTGATCCGATTGTAAGTCCAGAATCAGGGATCATGATTATGAAATGGTTTAGAACCCACCAGCTTGTTCCTGACTGCAAGTAGCGTGTGTTGGTTAGAAGACTAAACCAGTATAAATCGTCGTCGTAGAGTGTATCATTTGAATAAAACCGTTGGACGCTATTAGTAATGTTGATTCTCCAATCATCCAAATAAGATTCACAAGTGAAGTTGAACTCGTAGTAATTTCCAACCGTAGTTTCCCAATGGGTATCGATATAATCATTGGGTTGCAAGTGTACTTGTTGATGTGGAATATAGCGAATGAGATTTTCAAGGAACATACTAGTATTATGGGTTCGCCACCAAGCCCATTCTACGGTTTGAGCAGTTGCTAGGATAAATCCGTTACCACTAGCATTTTCATAAAAGACTGGTTCGGTACCATCATCTAAGATAATTCGTCCGCCAGTAGTTTGATTGAAATAGCCATGGCTTGACCAGCCCCAATATTCGAATTCCGGTTCCTGAACCAGATAAGGATGGTATAGGGTGGGATGGAACGCATCAATTATGTCAATGCTATCTGCGAGATTGTAGTTGAAACCAGCGCCAAAAGGAAGAATCCAATCATGGCTTTGTGTTGCTGCATGAATCTCTAAGATTCCTCCACCATTCACATAGGCTTCTAGCAAAGCTCGATGAGTAGTTAGCGCGGTGTAGAAGGCTACTGGTTGCGAAGAGGAGATGATTACTTTTTGGTAGGGAGAGAGATCTGCGGTTCCAAGGTCTGTCGAATTGATGATATCAAAAGGGATGCCCAGATCTATGAGGATTTGCTGAGTCGCATTGTAGCCCCAAGGATTGATATTTTCTAGAATCGCCACCGGACCCGTTAGGGCTTCATCTGGAGGGCTTTCATGTGTTGGTACATACCAGACTAGATTCTCAAGGAAGTCGCTATAACCATTCGCAGAGATAAATTCAACGGTCTGGGTTGTGATGATGAAATAGCCCAACCCATAACGGGCTTCAATCAAGACTGGTTCGCCAGCACCATCAGTAATGATAACCGAAGCCTCCGCTGTTTTGTTGAGGTATCCGTGGGCTGAATAGGTCCAGCCATCAAGTTCGGTCTCATTAGCCTCAAAGGGATTGTGGAGAAGATAATGCCCAAGATCTGCAAACTCAATGTTCTTTGTTAAATTCACAGTGTAGCCAAAACCACCTGGAAGGAAGTAACTCCCTTGTGAAGAGGATCTGGCCGCATGGATTTCTAAGACGCCACCACCTTTGACATAATTTTCAAGCCAGCTTCTGTATGATTCAACAGCTGTATAGAAAGAAGCACTCTGTTGCGATGAGATAATGACTTTCTGGTACTTGCCAAGGGCAATGCCAAAGGACGCAGACGGGATAGTATCTACAACCATATGAGAATATGTAAGGAGAATAGTTTCCGCATCATTATATCCCCAAGGATCAGCGTCTTCGAGGATAGCCACTTCACCCGTAGCTTTGAGCCCACGTGATGATAGTGGCATAGTAGGCGTTGGAGTGGATTCTGGTATCATGGGAGGTTTATTGTCAACAACTAATGTATCCATTGGGGTACTATATCCAGCTGTGTTTAATCCAACCATTGAACCGAGGATAGGAAAAAGTAGGATAATCAACAAAAATGAAGATAGCACCCTGGTTCGAATAGGAAATTTGGTAGTAAACATCGATATTCCCTACCGATAGTAAGCACTAAGCGTTTAAAAATCTACATGGATTCAATATCATCATATAATGTGAACCTATATTGGTTACGAACTTACGAAAGGGGAAATAGCCCTCGGTACCTGACGCTCCTATATTCAAGAGATGCCACTCTTTCACTGTAAGGGATACCAAAAAAATGAGAGGTGTGGAGGAAACCCCTCCACATTGTGTTCTATTTGTTTGCTCCACGTCGTTTCATTACCAAGTAGATGATAATAATTACGACAATAATGATGACCACGGCTAATACTGCGATCCACCACCACCAGGGTAGCCCTGGAATGGGTGGAGGTGTGAATGGTGAAGGTATGCCTTCGATGTCAGCGGTTGCAGTTGGAGTCGAGTACATGGTTCCGGGTAATCCATAGTAGTCGGCATCAAAGGAGAGCGTGAAATTACCGACACCCTCAACCAAGACTTGCCAGTTGATGACCTCTGTATGCCCAGGAAGAACAAAGAATGGTTGAGTTGCCGGTCCGGTTAGACTACCAAATCCAGGAGGAACGGTAACAGTAATTTGCCCTTCAACCGCGGCGGTTAATCCGAGGTTATCGATTTCCACAGCAAAGTTCACTGGAAACCCTAAGGTTCCATTCATAGGAACGATGGGCAGAAGGTTACAGCGTGGGGCCATCATGAAAGCAATTTCGTTAATCCAGAGTTCAAAGTGGTCCGCATAGGTGGAGTCGTCTTCGTCTGATCCAAAGTTATCAATGAGGTATCCGTTGAGTAGAGTCTTACCATCATTACGGACGATTATGTAGGCTTCGTTTGCAGTGGGTGTTGGTGTGCCACCAGCAATAGCTGTCGCATTCGAGAGAACGGTGTAACGGTCGCCATCATCGCTATAGCCAAGGGTGGTGTTGAAATTTGTGGTGGT
>JABXGS010000027.1 GCA_016550425.1 archaeon | reverse complement strand
AACACTTCAAGAACAGTATACTTCCACTGCTTGAAAATGTCAATCTCTGAATTACTAATCCGCACCTGATGCTCCAACACATCACGAGCGCGAACAACTGCCTGCCCATCCTTCGAAGCTACCTTCAAAGCATGGTCAACAATTCCCTGCACAGTATCTAGATTACTCATGCTGGCGCACCTCCCAAGCGGATCTCACGTAATCTTACCGCGTCTGGACCCGCCGTCCACACAGGGATGCCCTGTCCTGGGTCCGACTTTCCACAAATCGCTTGCCATGCCGCAAAGCCCTTTGAACAAGCATCAACGGCGTCAAATAAGCCGCGGGATGTTATTTCCAGTATCGGTCTCCGTACAAATGTATCAGTTATTTCGCCATTTTCGATAATACGCGCATATGAACCAACGTACTTTGACTGATACCGACGATCGTCAATGTTCCATTCCGTGAACGAGTGCATGTATAGTCCATACTTAACATCTTCAATTAGTTCGTCGAATGTAAATTCACCAGGGGCAATGTAGGTATTAGCCATCCTAGGGATGGGTTCACGATCGTAATTTGTGGCTCGTGAAGAACCGTTGGATTTGACACCGGCTCGTCCTGCAGATAAGCGGTCGTGGAGCATTTCATTGGCGATACCCTCTTTGATGAGATATCGAGGTCGGGCTTTAACTCCTTCATCATCATATAGATAGAATCCCCCACTTTTCGGTATGGTTGGGTCGTCAATAACGGTAACTGCTGGAGATCCGACTCGTGTGGTTCCTACTTCGATGTCCATCCAGAACGATTCACCTGCGTTCATCCCTTCCCGACCTTGAATACGGTCTGCTTCCGATGGATGTCCGCAGTTTTCATGGGCGATGATGCCAGCAACTTCGGGACCAACAACCACATCAATGGGTTCGTCAAAGGTGATGTGTTTGGCTTTGTCAGCAACTTCTTTGGCGTCCCTAGCCTCATCTACAAAGGTTTGAGTGAAATCAGAAGACTCGAGCATCTCCCACCCACCTGTGGCTCCTCGCATTAGGAAGCGCTGTTCAGTTCCTTTTTCACCTTGGGCAGTAAGCAATGCGAGGTAACGGCTAAGGCTGTAGTCTGATTCAACTTGAGTTCCTTCGCTAGTAGCGATGAATTTTTTCTGGGTCTCTAAGGAGACAATAAGAGCGCGGTAGGGGAGGGCTTTATCACCTAAGGAATTCTTCAGAGCTTTATCCGCTTCTAATACTCGGTCAAGTTTATCCTCAGACGCGATATCAGCGAATGGCGTTTTTACTGGGACTTCCCATTTAGTCCGAACGCTAGGCTCCTCTGAAAGCACTAGTGGGGTTTTCCGTTTTGTGGCTCGTGCGAGCTGAATGGCTTTTTTAACTGCGCGTTCGATTTCTTGTTTTTCCAACTTTGCTGTCGCAGCGAATCCGATGCCACCATTCGCTAATGCACGGATTCCGATTCCCGCTGTCTCAGTTGATCCTGCTGCGAGAATATCGCCATTTCGAGTACTATAACCATTAACTACGTAGTTGACGTAACGAAGTTCGATGTATTTGCCTCCTTGGGCAGTACCATAGTCAACTCCATGGTGTACTAAATCAATGACTGTCATAAAATCAGGCTGGGTATCTTAGTTATTCCCTAAAAGGCGTACTCATATGCGGGTTTTCCTTGATATGACGAGGACCAGCTCATTGAGTTTCGTTAATTCTCCCAGAAGTATTTGCCTTTCTCGTAGATTACGAAATCGCCTGCAAGAATTTTTCCATCCTTTTTCATGTTCTTGATGATATCAACATGAACAGCACTTTGGTTCGTGCCTTTGCATTCGGGGTATGCGTTTCCTAAGGCACAATGGATGGTGTCCCCGATTTTTTCGTCGAAGAGCATGTTCAAGGTGTATTGTTGGATTCCACGGTTGGTTCCGATAGCCATTTCACCTAGGTACTTGGCTCCTTCATCAGCATTCAAGGCTGCATCCAATGCATCATGCCCTTTCTCTGCTGAGTATTTGATGACTTTGCCTTCTTTGAATTCTAATCGAACTCCTTCCACTTCCTTACCGGCATACAGGAAGGGGATATCAAAGTAGATGTGGCCTTCAACTGACTTTTCAATAGGGCTTGTAAAGACTTCTCCACTCGGCATGTTATGGGTGCCCTCAGAGGAGACCCATAACCGCCCTTTAATCGAAGCCTTCAAATCGGTTTCTTTCCCGATGAAGTTAATAGTTGAGTTCTCTTGGAGCTTATCACGTAACTTGCGCATAAGCTTGGCTTCTTTCTCCCAGTCCAAGAGTGTAGCCCTATACACAAATTCCTGATAATCTGTGAGACTCATTTTCGCCTCCTGAGCTAAAGCGGAGTTGGGATGAATTGTGAGGCACCATCGTTTCGTGAGAATTTCCTCTGAAATGGGTTTGGTGATTTTATGTCGCTGCATAAGTCGCTTTGGATCTAAGCCAGCAAAGCCTCGGGTATTTGAGGGTGAACGTAGTCGAATGAGAATATCTGAAGCTTTGATTGCTTCCATTTGATGTTGGGGAAACAAGTCCAAGGCAGCATCTGTCGCTGCATCCATATAACCTCGACTAAGCTCCGACGAATCCATAATCGTCATTGTTGCAGCACCTCGTTCTGCGCATTTTTTCACGACTTCAACTGCAAGGGGATGAGCATCGAGGTCTGAAATTAAGTAGACCATCTCACCTGCTTGAACTTTCGTTGAGTACTCAACTAGGATGCGAGCGTGTTCTTTGATTCGTGGATCAACCAATCCTATCAGCCTCATTCACTAATATTTGCACAAGGGATGGGTGCCATCTTTTAACGGTTTGCCTCGTTTCCACATCTCCACGAGTCTCGAAGCGCTATCGGATTCACTTTAGTTGCGGAAGGCTTTTGAGGAACAACTTTTCAATCAAAGTCACTTCGAGGTAAAATCATGAAGATCAATCATGAGGTAACCTCAACCTACTGAAAATTGAAGGGACTCCACTTGACTGTGGCCATAGTCGGTGTCGGACATACGGATTTTCGTTCAACTTCGCCCGATGTGTCTTTTAAGGAGCAGATGTTTGAAGCTGCTGTCAAAGCTTATGCGGATGCTGGAGTTAACGCCCGTAAAGATATTGGAAGCTTTCTCACTGCTGCAGAAGATTACTGGGAAGGGTACTCAATCTTTGACGAGTTTGTACCCGACCAACTCGGAGCTGTTCTACGATCCGTCTGTACGATCGGTGGTGACGGTCTGCTTGCCCTCGCTAATGGGGCGATGCAGATTGAAACCGGATTATTTGATGTGGTGGCAATCGAGGCGCACAGCAAAGCCTCGGATATGCTCACCTTTGATGGTATTTTGGCTCATGCCTTAGACCCAGTCTATAATCGCGCATTCAATGCCCATCCCTACTTCATCGCGGGATTAGAAATGCAGCGCTACTTGCATGAGACCAAAACAACGCGGGAACAATGTGCTGCCATCGTTGTCAAGAATAAACACAACGCCATGAACAATCCCCTGGCAGCATTTCCTGCAGACATTACAGTTGACGAGGTCATCAACTCCACGATGGTCTCTCACCCCCTTACCCAACGCGACATCAGCCCCCTCGCTGATGGTATGATAGTGATAGTCCTTGCTTCCGAAAAGAAAGCCAAGGACCTCTCCGACCACCCAATCTGGGTCAAAGGGCTCGGATGGTGTTCAGATACACCTTGGCTCGAAGCACGTGACTGGAGCGTCGCACGCTATGCTAATCAGGCACGGGATCGAGCCTTCAAACAAGCGGGAATCAAAGATCCCCGCAAAGACCTTGACCTTGCTGAAGTTGACGATTCATTCAGTTACAAAGAGCTTCAACACCTTGAAGCTCTCCAAATCTGCGAACCCGGCAAAGCCGGCAAACTCGCCGAAGAAGGCGAATTCAGCCATGACGGCGCCTTCCCAGTCAACGTCTCAGGTGGACGACTAGGGGCAGGTAACCTCCTTGAGGGTTCTGCTCTACAATCTGTCCTTGAATGCGTCCAACAACTCCGCGGGCATGCAGGAAAACGCCAAATAAAGAACGCGAAAACCGCACTCGCGCAGAGTTGGAGAGGTGTCCCAACCGCCAGTGGTTGCGTCGCTGTACTAAGCAACCAACTGTAACCCAGGAGGAACAAAATATGAATATCAAAAAACGTGTAGCCGTAATTGGCGCAGGAATCACGCTCTACCGCCGACGCCTGAAAGAGTCCGGCAAAGAGTTGTCTTTCCACGCTTCTAAAATAGCCCTCGAAGCTGCAGGCATGACCCGTAACGATATCGATGCAGTTGTCATGGGCACCGCCCCCGACGCCTTTGATGGCATCCACATGAAATCTCAAAACCTCCTGGACGGTGCAGGCGCAACCAGAAAACCCTACACGCATGTCTACGTCGGTGGAGGCACCGGTGTCTTTTCACCCATCGGTGGCTGGTGGCACATCGCCTCCGGTATGCACGACACATGTCTTGTCGTCTGTGAAGAAAAAATGAGCCCCTGTTTTCCTCACCCACAAACTGCTTTCAGGACAATCTGGGACCCCATCATCAGTCGCCCACTCAACCCCAACCTCGTCTGGATTTTCGCTCTCGAAATGCACCGCTACATGAAAGTCCATGGCATCCCCAAAGAACACATCGCCCAAGTCGCAGTCAAAAACAAAGGTAACGCTCTCGACCACCCCAGTGCACAACTTGCTGCCAAAATCACCGTCGACGACGTCCTCAACTCCGAAATCATGGTCTACCCCGTCAACCGTCTTGACATCAGCCCACCCAGCGACGGCGCCGCAGCACTCGTCCTTGCATCCGAAGATGTAGCCCGGAAATATACAGACGCTCCTGTCTGGCTTGACGGCGTCGGCTGGTCCCTCGATAGCGCCTACTGGACTAACCGCGACCTCTACTTCCCCCAATACGTCGCCGAAGCCGCCAAAATGGCCTACAAGATGGCCAAAATCAATGAACCTCTCAAAGAAGTTAATTTCGCTGAACCCTATGATCCATTTACTTACAAGGAGCTGCATCACACTGAGGGGTTGTTGCTTGCTGATAAAGGTGAAGCGCCTAAATTAACCGTTGAAGGGGTAACAGCACGGGATGGTGATATGCCAATTTGTCCATCAGGTGGATTACTCGGTGTGGGTAATCCAATTGCTGCAGCTGGACTTATGAAGTGTTGTGAAGCCTTT
>JABXGS010000174.1 GCA_016550425.1 archaeon | reverse complement strand
GGGCGGTTCTTGGAGCCAAGCATTTGAAAGCTATTGCCGTTCGAGGAACACAAAAACCAGAACTAGCTGACCCAACCACATTTCGAGGGCATGTCAAAACGGCGAACCAATTACTGCAAGGACTTTCCGCAATTCTAGGAGCTAATGGAACACTTTACAGCGCCGACATGTTGATGAATCTCTTTAATGATATGCCGGTTCGCTATTTCTCCGAATCATCCATGGACATTTCAAAAATCAATGCGTCTGCTTTGAACCAGTATCGAAGCGGTCAATTCCGCTGCCATGCTTGTCCGATTGGATGCGGACCTATCATCACCGTTGAAGAGGAGAATGTAAAACTCAAAGATGTTGCTGGTCCCGAATATGAAACCGTCGGTGCCTTTGGCTCACTCTGCCAAGTCGATAATCTTCCGATTCTTTGCCAAGCAAATCACCTTTGTAACTTATACGGATTAGACACCATCTCTTGCGGTAACACAATCGCCTTTGCCTTCGCAGCAAATGAAGCCAAAAAACTCCCGAAGAAACTGCTCGGTTCTCTGAAACTCCAGTTTGGAAATGGCGAGACCCTTCTACAGCTTATTGAGATGATAGTTCAACGCCAAGGTTTAGGTGATCTCCTTGCAGAAGGAGTGAAACGAGTGGCTGATAGGTTTGGTATACAAGATATGGCATTTCATGTTAAAGGGCTTGAAATCCCAATGCATGACCCCCGTGCATTCTTTGGCTTAGCTACCGCTTATGCTGTTTCCCCAATTGGGGCCTCTCATATGCAGGGCGATGTGCCTACAATTGAAATGGGTGTTGCAATTCCCGAATATGGTATTGAACCGGGAGACCGCCATTCCGACCAAAATCAAGGGATGAAGGTTGCCACGCTTCGGAACTGGCGGACGCTTTTTAATTCACTGCCCCTTTGTCAACTTACTCTTCTTGAACCTCTTCTTGTTACACAGCTCTATAATGCCGCAACGGGGCTTACTCTTACTCCGATACAGCTCCTTGAGATTGGTGAACGTTCAATGAATCTGAAACGAGCTTTCAATATTCGGTGTGGAATCACTGCAAAAGACGATTGTCTTCCCCCAGGGCTACTGAAACCACTTCCTACAGGACTAAATGAAGGGAAGGTCCCTAATGTAGAACGCCAACTCCATGATTTTTATGAAGCAAGTCATTGGGACCCCAAGACAGGTAAACCAACTCGGGATACTTTAATGCGCCTTAGGCTGGTTGAGGTTGCTAGCGATCTATGGTCCAGCTCCTAATGAGATTGTATCTGGCTCTGAATCGTTCGATGGTTGTAGTTCGTTTTTTCTCTGTATTTGCGGAAGGCTTTAATTCTGTGACACTGGCACCCTCGATGACTGGTTTCAAGACAAGCAGGGTTACACATGACACCAAAGAAACAAAAAGAAGACCGGCCTCGTCCTTGGCTAATCGAGCCGCCTGAGATGCCACATCAGGATCCAAAGAAACGAATTCAGAACTTTGATGAAGTCAATCTGGGTTATACCGAATCCCAAGTTCTTCAAGAAGCGGAAAGATGTATGGCTTGTAAGAATCCTAAATGTGTTAGTGGCTGTCCTGTTGAAATCGAAATTGGTCGCTTCCTAGAAGCGGTTCGGGAGAAGGACTATCGCAGAGCAATCAATATTATCAAAGAGAAAAATAGTCTTCCCGCAATTTGTGGTCGGGTCTGCCCCCAAGAAGTCCAATGTCAAGCAGGGTGTATTTTGAGCAAAAAAGGCAATCCCATTGAAATTGGGCGTGTTGAACGATTTCTAGCGGATTGGGAACGCGAACATGGAGTGCAAGTCCCCAAGCTTCCTAAATCGACTGGTCGCAAAGTTGCAATTGTGGGGAGTGGTCCAGCAGGACTTACTGCGGCAGGAGATCTTGCGCTGCTGGGACTTAACGTGACAGTGTTTGAAAGTCTGCATGAACCTGGAGGTGTGCTAGTGTATGGTATCCCTGAGTTTCGCCTCCCCAAAGCTATCGTCAAAGCGGAGGTTGACTACCTGAAAAAAATCGGTGTCGACTTCCGATTGAACGCCTTTATCGGACAATTATATGCCTTCGATGATCTCTTCGAGCAGGGCTTTGACGCCATTCTCCTTGCTTCAGGTGCGGGTCTCCCACGATTCCTTCGGATTCCCGGAGTTAATCTCGTAGGAAGCTACAGTAGCAACGAATTCCTGACCCGGGTCAATCTTATGCGTGCTTACCAATTCCCTGATTATGACACACCCATTATTCATGGCAAAGTTGTTGCAGTGATAGGTGGTGGCAATGCTGCTATGGATAGTGCCCGTACCGCACTCCGTTTGGGTGCAACGAAGGTATATATTGTATACCGTCGGTCGGAAAACGAAATGCCGGTTCGGCGTGAAGAGTATTATCATGCCCAAGAAGAAGGAGTGGACTTCCAATTCCTCACCCAGCCCATCGAGTTGATTGGAGACGATCAAGGTCGAATCAAAGTTATGCGTTGTCTCCGCAATTGCCTTGGAGAACCCGATGAAAGTGGACGTTGTCGTCCCGAACCCATTGAAGGTTCAGAGTTTGAAATGTCAGTGGATACGGTGATATTTGCTATTGGTGCGAGCGCAAATCCTTCTGTGCCCAGTTGTACACCAGGGTTAGACTGTGATCGGTGGGGCGATGTCATCGTTGACCCCGAAACCCTCGAAACCTCAATAGCGCACGTCTGGGCTGCTGGTGATATCACAGGTGGCGAAGGCACCGTCATTGCAGCTGCTGGGGAAGGAAAACGGGCTGCTCGAAACATCCACCAATATCTTCTCACTAAATAATGACCGTTTGGTAATTGTGGTCTGACGAAAGATATTTATTGAATTGCTCTTGCTAAGGTTTTTAAGTGTGCCTAAATTTAAGGCACGTAATACAAAGCTCCAAAAGGGTGACCAACCAATGACTGACTGCATACGACCTGCTCAACGACGAGCCACACTGACCCCTACGAGCCCGCAAGGTGATGATGATGGGGATGGCCAACGGCCGCTCACACGAGCGTTCACTAATTTGGCGGGTATACCGCGAAGCGATGCCTGTCTTACTCTTTACAGTCCTAGCGGAGCTACTTGCAGGCGCTCTCCTTCTTCAACTTGACATCGCATTCCACAGCCTCATAGGCGTATTTATCCTCATCCCCGGTCTTATGCAATTACGTGGAAATATCTCTACCAGCCTTGCCCAGCGCCTAGGATCAGGAACGCATCTGGGAACCATATCATGGAAACAAGGGCTCAATGAGCCTCTCCAGGCTAACATCAAAGCCGCATTCTTTCTAGTCATCATTATGTCAACAGCACTAGGAATCGGGGCATGGGTAGTTGCATTTTTACTTCAGCTCATTACTCCACAAACTGGCCTTACTCTTCAATTGCCACATTTTCTCGCCGTTGCATTAATCACTGCACTGCTAGCTAGTGTATTTCAAGTAACAATTACTGTCACCGTATCGTTATTTTCCCATGCTCGGGGTCTTGATCCGGATAATATCACTATTCCTCTAGTTGCGGCACTTGGGGACATCATCACTATCGGGTGCCTAATTATCGCTATTCAAGTGGCATTAGCGTTCATTCCGTTAATTCCTGTCATCCTATGACGAGGTGAAGACTATGGTTGAATACACTGTGAGAAAAATTCTCATCGAGAGCCTCCCTGTGCTCCTCGTAGTCTTAGTCTTTGCCTTGGCTGCCGGACAATTCCTGGACACCACCCTTGAAGGGCTCAAGACTATCTTCCCTCTAATCCTTCTCATGGTTCCTGCATTCATCGATATTACAGGTGATCTTGCCGGTGTCGTTGGTGCTCGAATCACCAGCCACCTATATACTGGTGAACTTGACAAAGGCTTTCGACCCTACCGACTTCTCCTCTCCAATCTGATAGCTATACTCCTCGTCTCTATGACAGCCTATGCATTCTTAGGTGTTTGTGTAATTGCTATCACTCTCGGGTTCGAACCAATAATCGGACCAATTTTTCCCATCACCGGCTTTCCGCACCTTTTCATTGCTATTCTGCTAGCAGGTATTTTAGCTACCGCGTTAACAAGCTTGATTGGCTTATTGGCTGCCAGGGTCGTTTATCGTTCAGGACGGGATCCTGATAGCATTATCCCTCCCTTAACCACAACGGTAGGTGACCTACTTGGAATTGTTTTTGTAGCTTTGGCAATCCTTACAACAGGGATTTTCCTTGGGCTTGTATAGAATCAAGAGGTAAAAAAGGGGAAAGGGAAGAACGTTTAGTAGCTCTTCGGTTTTTCGACCATTTGCTCTTTTTAAACGCTCTTCCAGCCTGGAGCACGTTTCCAGATGTAGACGTGAATTAACATCGCCCAAAGCAACCAAAGTAACCAATTGACAGGATTGAATACGCCAGTAAGGAGGAAATCTCCTAGTAGAATTGGTGAGATGAAGAAGTAAAGGAAGAGGCTAATGACTCCGAAGATGATGACAAGGATAGTACGAATTATGATGTTCATAATAGTACTGTAGTGGTTTGGCCAGTTGCCAAAATAATGTGTCCAGATGAAGATATTCACTATGATGAATACCGCAATCCACGCTGAGTACCCGTGCATCGCTGCAAATCCCATTGTTACTAATATTCCCGCAAGCAAAAAGGGCATAATCACGAATGCAAAGAGAGCACCAAGGAGAGTGCAACCAATTAGTGCTGCTAAACCGATCCACGGTTGTTTCTTTAGGGCTTTCCATGGTTGATATTCCCACGTCATGAGCGTAAGCAATCCGAATAAGATGATCCACTGGGTAAACGCTAATGATAGATATGCGCCACCATTGTTTACTTCGCCTGCAATTGGGTCGTATGCCCAGAAAGGCCAAGCAGTCCAAATTGTCCAATCAACAGTAGTGGTAGCAGGGGGAAGTGAGGTTGCGATTTGAAAAGGCCAGTAAAGGATGAGCCAGGTCGCAGTTGTGAGCACCACTCCCATCAGCATAACGACGAAGCCACGCTTGGGTTGCTCTAACTCTGTGAAGGGCCAATAGATACCTCCAGCTGCCCAAATGGATGCAAAACTGAAACCGCACGAGAGGATTGTACCGATTGCTGCTGATGACAGAAAGAGTGCCAGCCACCAGTTACCTCCAATCGAAGAGACGTTCATGAGAGCAAAGGGGCTAAACATTGGAATCATGTATGGACCAACAATAAACCAGAACACCAGGATTATCATTGCAATACCGAAGATATTGAGTAAAGTACCGACGATTCCCTGAGTGACCAAGCTTTTCATCTTGGACGATAGGTAGTGTTCAAACCAGATTTGGAGGACAACAACTAGGATTCCCCATCCAGCTATAGCTGATCCTAAAAATAGCCAGCCAGACCAATAGAAGAGAGAGAATCTCCAGTCCATGAAGATATACCAGAAAACAAGGGCCACTATGAAGACAATGATGAAATTAACCAAACCTGAAACAATCCAGTTCCACCGACGCTTCGTGATAACCGGACGCCACATCTGATTTTCTAACGGTTTTTCTTCTGACATTTTGTCAACACCAGTTGACGTTTTGGCGTTTCATATATCGCACAGTCAAGATATTTAAACATGAATAGGTGAAATTTTCACTATCCAATTCTTCTTAAGAGGCTCCAGAAATGCCAGAAGTCGAAATATGTGAAGAAGTGACACTCTATTATGAAGAAAATGGTGACGGTTTCCCACTCCTCCTTATCCATGGACAATTGAGCGACCTAACAAGCTGGCGATACCAGATTACCCCTTTTGCCAAGCATTATAGAGTAATCGCAGTTGACTTAAAGGGTTTTGGCAAATCCACAAAACCCCGAAAAGAATATCCAGTCCATTCTCACGCAGATGACCTCAAGACATTACTTGACCATCTCAATATCACTCAGACACATGTTTGTGGGCTCTCAATGGGTGGGATGGTAGCTGAAGTATTGACCATAAAATATCCTCAGCTTGTCAAGGGACTGGTTCTAGCTGATTCTGCAGCGATGATTGCGGATTACGCTGTGAGCGATCGCCTCACACTCATGGATGATCACGATATGAACTGGTTTGCTGACTGGGGAACAAAGAAAATTCTTCGACTGGCATCGGATGAAGCGAAAAATCATGTACGAGAAATGATACGACGAGTTGACAAAACAGACTATCGTTTAGCCATTCTCTCAACAGCTGGATTCAACATCGCAAATGCATTAAAGACTATCAGCACGCCAACTCTGATCATCCAAGGTGAGAAGGATGAAACAGTACCGATGTGGCACGCTGAACAATTAAAAAGTTGGATACCAGACGCGAAATTCATCGTGATGAAAGGCGCATCACACATGACCCCGGTAGATAATCCTGAGGAATTCAACCAACTCGTACTAGACTTCTTAGCAGAAGTTGATAGTAATAACTGAAGATTAAATGTGTAGTTATTCTTATGTGAACAACAATGATGAATATTTCACCACCTGAAGATTGGGAATGGATCGGTGACTGGCTCGGACGTCGCGCAACTCTCACTCCAGACCGTGAAGCCCTCTTTGATGTTACTACCAACAGCCGTTATACATATACCGAGTTAAATCAACGGGGCAACCAACTCGCCAACCTGCTCTCCCAACAATATGAAATCAAGAAGGGAGACCGTGTTGCTTTTCTACTCAACAATCGTCTCGAATGCATCGATGCATTCGCTGCCTGCGGAAAACTTGGAGCCATTCTAGTCCCTCTCAACGTCCGGCTTGCAGCCGTCGAACACCAAGAATATATCAACAATGTGACTCCCAAAGTGCTCATCTTCGAGAAAATTTTCGATGAAGTCATCAGCGAATTTCACCCCAATACCCCCAGCCTTTCTGATCTCCTCGCCGTTGATAAAACCTCTATACCTAAGATTCACTCCTATCTCCAACACCTCAAGAAACAATCAACAAGCCCGCCCCAAAGACCAACTATGCACTTTGAAGATCCCTGTTTTATCCTCCCCACCGGAGGAACCACCGGCCTCCCCAAAGGCGCCATTATCTCACATCGCCACGTCTTCTGGAATTCGGTGAATACCATCATCAACTGGGGACTTGGCCCAACCGATGTCTGCCCCATAATCTTCCCCCTTTTTCATACCGGTGGCTGGAACGTCCTCCTCATTCCCCTCTTCCATGTGGGTGCTCGTGTTTTACTCTGGCAAAAATTTGATGCACTCGATACCCTCCAACGAATCGAGAAAGAAGGCTGCACCATCGTTATTGGTGTCCCTACTATGTATCATCTCATGATTAACACCCCCGCATTTGCTACTACTGACTTCAGTTCAGTACGCTTCTGGCTCAGCGGCGGGGCTCCATGCCCTGTATCCATTATGGAAGCCTTCTGGGACTGTGGCCAAGAATTCGCCATGGGGTACGGTCTCACTGAAGTTGGACCCAACAACTTCTACATGCCACCAGGCGCCTCAAAAACTAAACCCACCGCAGTCGGATTACCCTTCTTCCACAATGAACTACGCGTAGTAAATGATGACCTTGAAGACGTGCCACAAGAACAAGTGGGAGAACTTCTTCTCCGGGGACCTCACGCCTTCAGCGGCTATTGGAACAACCTTCAAGCCACACAAGACACAATTGAACCTGATGGATGGGTTCACACAGGAGATCTGGTTCGTCAAGACCAAGATGGCTTTTATTATATCGCTGGACGTAAGAAGGAATTATTCATTTCAGGTGGCGAGAATGTTTTCCCAATTGAAATTGAACGGGTATTAGATGAGCACCCCGCAATTGATCAAGCTGCTGTGGTCGGAATGCCTGATAAAAAATGGGGTGAAGTAGGTTGTGCCTTTATTGTTCTGGAGAAAGGCAAACAAGTATTAGAAAGTGAGTTGACTGAATTTATGCGGTCCAAACTTGCTCGGTATAAAATACCAAAACGAATAATCTTCGTTGATGAATTGCCTACAACGAGTGCAGGTAAAATTGATAAACGGAAATTAGAGGACCAGGCGAGGAATTTATAGAATTGTGGAGCAGGTGGAACAATGCGCGGTGAATTGATGGTGTTCACCCTTTCTTCTTTCCATAGAGTTCTCTTTTGATTGTTCTGACTTCTTTTGCCTCATTCTTTCGGTCTAGCGTCTTAAGATGCGATGCAATTTGGTTGAGCACCCACTTCTGTAGCAATCTGTGTTTGGGATTAGTTTCAACTAGCATTTTGAGTTCAGTTACTGGGTCATCCCATTTGACTCCGCGGCAGTTCTCTACCCAAAGTTCTTCTTTGCCATCGAAGGTAACTGTCTCTCCCTTGGGAAGGAACCATAGTCCTTCGATTGACTCATGAGGGTAGGCAGGTCGCATCCCATAGAGTGTTTGGACGTAGAGTTGTCCCTTATCGACCTTCGCAAGATTGAAGGTTGGTTCAATTCCATAGTAAGTGGCTTTGTAAATCCCTGTTAGCTTTTCAGCCTGTTCAGAATCTATTGGTTGGGTATTTGGGGTTGGTTCAATAGGGGTCACACGTGTCATATTAAGCTCGGCTATAGGATACCTGGCTCCAACATATGTAACACTTTCCGGGCGCTGGGATTTCTTTGATTTGAAATTGAATCGTACGGCGTTCCCAGAAGGAAGAATGAATCCATTTCCCTCTGGTGTGAGTTCATATTGATCATGCCAATAGAGCCGTTTATCTTTGTAGGTGACGAGAACGACATTATTCCATAGACCTGCGTAAAAACCTGCAAATTTGGACTTATCTTCTATTATGGGCGCTTCCACTTCTTCTTTAAGGAACTCCTTTGGTTGTTTTCGAGTGAGTGTGACGCCATGTGTTCTGAGAAGCTGTTCTCTTGCTTGGTTTCCTAACTCATGTGGGTTCTTCTTTTCACCGGTGTAATCTTCTCGATTGGTCTGGACAGCCACTCCGAAATCATAGTCAGGTATCCAGTAGAAGGTACTTCCATAACCAATGGAGCCGCCGCCATGTCCTAAAATTCGTGGAGTGAAACCCCCATAAATGTCAACACCTAGCCCATAGTTGAATCCCTTATCCTTGGTAAAATGTGGACGTATCATCTGACCAAACAGGTCCTTTCTGAGGACTGTGTTTCCATTGTATTTACCTTCGTTCAAGACAAGGACCAGGACCTTTGCAAGGTCGTCCTGGCCAATCCAGACATCTCCACACCCATAATCCTCAGAGGCACCAAACTCGCATTCATGTCTACCAGTTTCTGTTCCTATGGCGACGTTGCCTTCTTTGAGAGCCTCGCTGCTTCCATATCGGAGCGTTGTCATTCCTAGTGGTTCACCCAGTTTCTTCTTTGTCCACCTCGGGTAAGTCATGCCAGTTGCACATTGAAGGGAGTATGCCACAATGTCCATTCCAATGTTTGAGTAATAGTAGCGATCGTTGACAGGAGCAATCATCCAGCACTCCTTGATAGATTCAACTGCTTCCTCGAAGGTGTAGGGCTCCTCATTACCGAAGTTTCCTCCAATCCGGGGCTCTCTTGGGAGACCAGCCCGATGAGATAGAAGGTGTCTGAAGGTGATTTTCTCGTGTTCTTTCGGACCGTGTCTTGAATTTATCTTGAATTCGGACCAGTGGTCAGTTACCTTGTCATCAAGGGTGACTACACCATCCTGAACTGCTAACATGAACGAGAGTCCAGTGAATAACTTGGTAGTGGACCCGATTTGAAAGATCGTCTGGGTGTCCACTAAACCTGACCTTGCTAGGTTCTGATGCCCAAACCCCTCGGTCCAGATGGGACCAGCACTCGTGACCACAGACATCGTGGCTCCGGGAGTAGGTCCTTTTTCCACATAATTTTTCATTCGACGTCGGAGTCGTTTGATCACTGGACTATATCGCTCGTTATCGTTCGTGGTGGTTCATCCCCGTAACTGAATACGAAATCGTTTGTCTTCGAAAATGAGCCTTTCTATTTTTCTTTCTCCTCGGGTGGTGGCCAGATTCCCAAGATTTTTCGTAACAGGATAATTTGTCCGATGTGATATGCGTTGTGCTGGAATTCGATAATAATTCCCCGTCCAAGGGGTGTGTTTCCAAAACCTTTGATAAGGCGGTCAAAATCAGCTTTTTCAGCGATTTCTTTGAGTTTGTTAAGATGGTCGGAAAAGTTCTCAACAAGTTGTTTCCAGGCGTTCTCGGTGAGTTTGGCGCCTTTGGGTAACCAGTCAGTGCCTTCGATTGCTTTCCAATCCAATTCTTTGCCTTCGATGGCTTTCCACGTTATTTCGTGCCAAAACACAATATGGTAGAGGTGATCCCAAATCGATCGTTCATTTTTGATAGGCTGTTTTTTTGCGTCTTCTGCGGTGATTCCCTGCAGCGCTTTGAGCACATCGTAGTGGGCATTTTTTCCATACAGAGCATCTCCAAATGCTTGTCTTATCCAATCCGTCATGAGTGTTCAGCCTCAGTTCTTATGGAATTAGCATTCTTGTAAGTTATACATAAAATAGACTTATGCATACTTTGCTTTAGTTATCCACATTGGATGGAGGTTCTTCGTTGCTCACCATTGAGGATGAGTGGCTGGTCGATGATGCTGGTCGGAAGGTGTTACTCCGTGGTGTCAATCTTGGTGGGAGCTCCAAGGTGCCTTTTACTCCCAACGGAGCAACTCATCATGAAACAGATTTCACCGACTATGATGTGTCTTTTGTTGGTCGACCTTTTCCTCTCAAGGAAGCTGATAGGCACTTTCATCGAATTCGTCATTGGGGCTTTAATGCCCTCCGCTTTCTTGTCACCTGGGAAGCCATTGAACACAGTGGTCCTAGACAATATGATAAAGAGTATCTGGAGTTCGTTGAAGAAGTTCTCAAGGTGGCAGCTGAACATCAACTTTACACCTTCATCGATCCCCATCAAGATTTATGGAGTCGTGCTTCTGGCGGTGATGGCGCTCCAATCTGGACCTTTGAAAAGGTTGGGCTTGATGTCACAAAATTCGATCAATCAGATGCGGCATTTGTGATGCAACATCGCTATGATCCTGAGAATCCCGATTCTTATCCTCCGATGTCGTGGCTGCAAAACTATGCCCGCTTCGCAACTTGTACGATGTTCACACTATTCTTTGGTGGGAGTGTGTTTGCTCCCTTCTGTAAGGTTGAAGGTGTTCCGGTACAGGAGTATTTGCAGGAACACTTTCTGAATGCCCTCAAGCAGGTAGCCCACCATGTTCATGACAATCCCTATGTGATTGGATTTGAAGCCATGAATGAACCTAGTCCAGGATGGATTGGGCAACGGGTGGACGGGGTGTCGAAAATCATTTCTCGTGAGCTATTTTATGGTGTCACCCCCTTTGATGCGATGGCTCTTGCCGCTGGATTTCCACGAGAAATTCCTTATAGTCTCATTAAACGGTTTGCAGTGCGAGAAATTCGTCGCGACGTATTGAATCCCAAGGGCGTTAGTTGCTGGCTGGAGGGGTATTCGGATATCTGGCGGCAGCATAAGGTCTGGGATGTTGATGAGACGGGAGAGCCGGTGATTCTTCAAAATAATCATTTTCGAGAAGTGAATGGTTCACAAGTGGATTTTTTGCACCAGTTTCTATCTCCGTTTATCCAACGGTTCACAAATACGATTCGTGAAGTGTGTCCTAAAAGTTTAGTTGGAGTTGAACCACCACCGGAAACTGGCATGCGAGGGGAAGCGTTTCTTCGCGAACCACCTCCCAATAGTGTAAATAGCAGCCATTGGTATGATGAGCTTATGATGGGGTTAAGGCGATTTCGGGGATGGTTAAGCTATGACACAACACGGAGCAAGCTTGTGTTGGGGACGAAGAATGTGCAGAAGATGTACACCCGGCAACTTGCAAAAATCAAGGCATGTTCCCAAGAATCATGCGGTGGGATACCTACGATTATCGGGGAATTTGGTGTATGTTTTGACCTAAATGATCGCGAGGGGTTTCGTTATTGGAAAATCAAACCAAAGAAAGCATGGCGGAAACACAGCAAGGCACTGACCATGTATTATAATGCCATGGATGCAAATCTTCTTCATTCCATGCTTTGGAACTACACAGCGGACAATGACAATACTTGGGGTGACCAATGGAATCAAGAGGACTTCTCTATTTTCAGTCTCTCCCAGCAAACAAATCCTGAAGACATCAACAGTGGTGAACGGGCTATTGAAGGATTCTGTCGCCCCCACTTTGTTGCCGTCGCTGGAACCCCGTTAATCATGAGTTTCTCAGCGAAGACGAAGGTGTTTGAATTCACATTTGAAGCCGATCCTAGCCTTGATGCGCCTTCGATTCTGTTTCTTCCACAAATTCATTATCCTCACGGTTTTCGAATTGAGCCTCCAGATCTTGATTTGGAAGAAACCCAAAACCCCCAATTACTCGCGTTTCAAGTTCCTACTTCCGGAATTCACAAAATAAAAATCCGATCAGTCTAGAATCTGCGAGCTGGTCTAAAATTGTCTAAATTGCTTAACGGTGTGCCATTAACCCCATTTGATACAGGTCGAAGACCACGTATAGCCAATTCCCGCAGCAGCCATACAGACTAAATCTCCCTTCTTGATTTTTCCTACCTTCAGTCCTTCCTCAATGGAAACGATTGCGTCATTTTGCCCCATATGCCCCCATTCTTCAAAGTAGGTCGTTTGATTCATGGTCAACCCCAATTCATTTAGTACGTAAATGAAAGCGGAGCGTTTCATATGCAATAAGGCAAGGTAATCGATGTCTTTGATGGCGTAGCCACTCCGTTCTGTCGCTTCTTTGACGACACTAATGAAGTTTTGCATGGATAGTTTATCCAGGCGTTCTTTCATACTAGCAGGGTCTGGAACATCAAGGTATTGAAGACCTTGTTCAATGGCTTCACAGCTGATGGGAATTTCTGTTCCTCCCGCAGGACAATAGACATCATCAGCGAAAGCTCCATCAGTTATAATTGCCGTTTCTAATACTTGATTTTGAGGATAATCTCGTTGAAGAATAGCGGCTACTCCGCTAGCTGCTAAGCTAAACATGAAGCGGCTACGTTCATTCTGATAATTGATTAGATCACAATTTTGGTATCCGCTAGCAAGGAGAATCGTGTGAATCTCTGGCTCAGTTGTCATTAGCGCTTTAGCGAGACGAATGCCACTCATCAAGGTGGCACAGCGGGCATTTAGGTCCAAAGCCCACGCGTTTGTAGCGTGGATTTTATGGGAGAGTTTAACGCCTGCTACTTGCATTGGCCGTTCAATAAATGTCTCTCCTGTCCACAGGATTACATCGATATCTGTTGCTGTGATATCTTTGGCTTTTTTTAGGGCTGTTTTCGCTGCTCGGGTTCCCATGGTGACTGGTCCATCTTCAGGACCACCGACAGTTTTACTCTTGAGCCCGAATTTAGTTTTTAAAATATCTTCAGGAATTCCGGTTTGTTCCTCGATATAGGCTGCAGTGTGCAGGTGTTTAGGTAGATATACTCCTGTGCTAACAAGTCCCATCTTAACCGGAGAATTTGTCAAGGTCCATCACCATAAGTTAGAAGCGTTTAAGGTTGATGAATGCCTAGGGCACGCTTGAGGTTAAAAACCTGATTAGGTTTCCATCTCTGCTTCTTTTTTAGTTTGATCTTCAAATCTTTGCCGGGTTTGATTTTCGGTGGTACTGATGTCCTTGCGAATATTCCAAATAATGGGGAATGTTGCAGCTGCACCTACAAAGAAGAACAAACAGATGATAGCAAACGCCATTGAATAAAAACCGCCAAAAAGTGTGACGGCGATGGTGGGGACTAGCTGAGTGCCTAGCGCAACGCCAATCACGTGAGCTAGCATATTTAGAGATAGAGCGGTGCTTCGGATTTCTGGCGGGTTGACATCGCCAGCACTCACATAGATTAATGGGGTGATTCCTGCATCAAAGAGGGTTCCTATGAAGATGAGACAGAAAAAGATGAAAGTTGCCGGATTTAGAAAGAGGTCTAATATAGTTGAGCTAGGGGCAACAGTGAACGGATAAAGACTTGCAGTGATGAGAATGGGACCTGCTACTAGACAGCATAGAAGAATCAGGTAAGCTCGTCCTCGTCGATTCCGTCTGAAAAACCGATCACCTAGTCTGCCAAAGACGGCGGTTCCAATGATTTGGCTTGCGAGGGCGATGGTCATGAATAAGGTAGCGACGAAGATACTGAGACTATGGTCAACATTGAGCCACCGAACCGCCCAAGCTCCAAAAGCAGCAGTGGGAATAATAGCGATAATTCCTACTATGAGTAACCATATGTTCGTTCCTTTTCGCCACATGAGTTGCAGGTCTTTACGATTCAGTGTATAAGAATAAACAGTGTCAGTGTCTAACAAGTCGACTAGGCATTCTTCGTGTTGTGCTCGTGGGGGTTCACGGGTCAGGAATAAGAGCAAGCCGGTAGTAACTCCGAAGACTGTAATAGCGAGAAAAGGCGTTTGCCAACCAAAAGTCTCTACTAATAGCCCTGAGATGATATATCCAAGTCCATATCCTGCGCCGGCTGCAGTCCCTAGGATTCCAATGGTCGTGGACCGATAGTGTGCAGGGACACAATCAATGGTCATCGAGAGTGAGAGAGGACCTGCGGCACCTACACCAATGGCGGCAAGACTGTAAAAGAGTAGCAGCTGCCAATATGTGATGAATGGAAGAAGGAGGGGGATAAACCAAAACACCCAGAAGAAGGTGCTAATAATGAGAAGATTTCGCCGGGCTGAACGGTCCGCCATATAAGCCCAGGGGATGGCAGTGAAACCGGAGATGAGTAGAAAGATGGTCACGATGAGGGCAATCCAGTCATCTGAAGGAACGCCCAAAGCGGTAACAAGGACTCCGGTCATCGGGGGTAATAGAGCACTGGCTGCCGCGATTACAATGCCGAGAATGAACAGGATGCCATAAGTCAACCTATCACGCCCCTGCCATGGTTTTGTAGGGGGAGATTTGTTTGTGGTTTCCATGGTATAGCCCCAAATTTTACCGGTAACCAATCGCTTAATGATTTAATGTCTTTCTATCCTATTGGAAAAGGTGTTACAGTATTTGGTTGAAAAGTTCTTGGGCTGTGAAAAAATCTTAAAGGGATAGTGTAATAGCCCCTCAATTTGAATGCGAGTATTTGGTGGCTAAGATAGTGAATCAAAGGAATACAACCTTATTAATCACTGGCGCTTCGCACGGTTTGGTTCACCTGTTAATGCTCGCTCTTCCCTATATTACTACAAAGCTCTTGTTGGTTGCTCCCACACCTCCAGGTACTGAATGGCTCGTTGTCTTGCTTCTCAATACCCCGGCTTATTTTGTTTTTGGGTTTGGTGCTCTTCCTGCTGGGGTTCTTTGTGATCGAATTGGTCCTCGAAAGGTGATTGTCTTAGGTTTGTTGCTTTCAGTATTTTCAGGAGTTGCCCTCTTCTTTTTGTGGCCCTTTGGTATCGGTATTATCGCATTCCTCTTCATGACTTACGCGTTTGGAGCTGGTTTGTATCATCCTGCTGGAACAACTTGGGTTTCTAATACCTTCGTAACGGACCGTGGGAAGGCCTTAGGTCGTCATGGCATCGGTGGAAGTATTGGTCAAATGATGGCACCCCTCATTTCTGCAATTATTTTGAGCACGATTTTTTGGCCAATCATCTTTCTCTTTCTAGCCGCTGTTGGCATTATAATAGCCTTCATAATTCTACGTGTGTCCGTTCAAACAGCTGAAATGCGAAGTGCTTCCAATTCAAACACAGGAGAAAGTGGCAACTTCTTTAGCCTTGTAACTCCGGCAATGATGTTCATCGTTTCCATAATTCTCGTTGCAAGAGGGATGCTGTATCGCGGAACCGTAACTGCTCTTCCTGTATACATTACCTTAGAATTAGGGACTCTGCTAGTAATCGCAGGCTTCATTGGAACCCTCGTGTACGTTGGAGGAATTTTTGGGCAAGAAATTGGCGGGCGACTCACTGATCACTTTGGTTGGCGGCGAGTTCTAGCAAGCATGACATTAGTTACAACTGGATCTTTAGTACTCTTATCAGTTCCATACACTCTCACCATCTGGAATGACGCCTTGCTGATCTTTTCTGTGCTTTTATTCGGCTTCTCCTACTTTGCTGCACAAGCCGCAACGAATACGATGATCGCTAGCCTATCAAATCCAGAAAGTCGGGGTCAGGTGTTCGGGTGGAGTTTCTTCAGTCGCTTTGGTCTCGGCGCATTTGGAATTCCCATCATCACAGTTAGTGCCTTTCTGTTTGGCACATGGGTAGCTGGATTCTTCCTAATGGCACTTCTTGGGGTTCTTGCTGCGGTACTGGTGACAGTTGTTCACCAGCGTCGTACCGATAAGGTTAGCTAAGAATTTACAATGTTCAGAAATCTTTTAGCTTTGAATTAATTTGGAGTTAGCAGGAGAAAGACGATGAATGAAACCTTGACTGGTAATGGCATCCCCATTGTTGCCCGGGAATTGGTTCGGGAGTTTGGGAAGGTCGTTGCAGTGGATCACCTCTCTTTCGAAGTCCGTCCAGGTGAAATCTATGGGCTGCTTGGACCGAATGGTGCTGGAAAAACTACGACTGTGAAAATGGTCAGTGGCCTGCTTCCACCAACTCTTGGAGAAGTCGAAGTGTTTGGTTTTGATCCCATGAATCAACCAATCGAAGTGAAAAACCGAATTGGCTTGGTTCCCGAAGACCACATTCTCTATGAATCCCTAACCCCTCGAGAATTTTTTAATTTCATCGCATCCATTCGTCAACTCGACCAAGGGTGGCTGAAGAAACGGGTCACATCATTGATTGACGCTTTCGAGTTTCGAGAGTATTATGATAAGCCTATTGCGGCGTTAAGCCATGGAAACAGGCAAAAAGCCAGTATCCTTGCCGCCATCCTCCACGATCCCCCTCTCTTAGTACTAGATGAGCCATTCAGTGGGTTAGATGCTCGCACGGTTCGGGTGTTTAAGGACATCTTAAGTATTCACTTAGAAAATGGGGGTGGGGTGCTGTTTAGTAGTCACATTCTCGAGGTGGCTGAAAGTCTTTGTGACCGGATTGGAATCATTGATGACGGTAGAATGGTGGCAGAAGGAACGGTTGATGAATTACGGGAGATGGTCAAAGCTCATGGGTCGTTAGAAGAAATCTTTCTCCGCGCCGTTCAGCAGGATGCTGAAGTTGCAGAAACTGTTCAAGCACTCCGAAAAGCCTTAGCAAAGAATAATGATCAGTGATGTTCTGGGTGGGTTAGAAACCTTGTCAACACTCATGGAGACACAACAGAACATTGGTTGGCGGGAAGCCTGGAGAATTGCAGGAAAGATTGCGTTCGAGGTGCAGTTCCGATCTGCAATGTCCATGAGCTCCGGGGCAATGACTCAGACGGTCGAAAAGCAAATCGATAAAGCTCGAAGTAATGCCCGCTTTAGCAAGTTGACTGTCAGCATTTTCATTACTATGCTAGCTGCAGTGTTTGGCTTTGTGGTGTGGGGTACCCTTAGTGGCCTCTATGGAACACCTGAAGAATTCCGATGGATTACCATTGCATTCACGGTGTCCATCTTCTGCTCATTGGGTTTCGCGTTCCTTGTTTTTTGGGGAATTATGGTTTCTACTTCGTTTATTTCATCCAATGCCGCTAGCATCGGTCATTATCTTCCGGTCTCTCGAGTGGATACAGGAAAATTGGCTCTCCTGTCGTATGTGCGTTTATTTGATGCCCAGATGATATCTATCGTCGTTGGATTTCCCCTAGCCTATGCTATTGCCCTTTATTTTGTGTCTGGACTCGCTATTCCCGCATTTCTTGGCTACCTCGCTTGTCTTGTCGGCTTTCTCGTCAGCGTCGGGCTAGCAATCACCACTATGCTCTTACTTGCTCTCTACTTTTATACTCGTATCCAATCAACCGGTGGATCCCGACTCGGATCAATAGTACGATTATTATTCATCGTACTTTGGGTAGTAGCTATCATGGGATTTTCCTTAGCCTTCCAGCTACTGAACATCATCATCCCCCTCCTTGAAGGTCTGGCGATCCAACTAACCCCCTTTTGGTATCTCCTCTATTTTGCATATCCTTTCTCCATGGGCACGTTCGTCGTGTTAGCTACCGGAATTCCCGGTACCCCCGCCTTTTGGCTAGATTTCGTAGTTGTCGGATTTTATGTGGCCTTAGCGCTCATTGGGCTTCGTTGGTCGCGCAATTTCCTGCAACATATTGGCACAGGTGCTGTTACAGTTTCTACTTCGAATGTTGTTCATCCTGTCACTGTTAAATTAAGTCGTGTCGGAGTTGCTCTGTTGCGGAAGGACTTGCGAATCGCCACGAGAACTCCTGGGCAGGCAATAATGTTCTTTCTTCCCTTCATAACCATGCTTCCGATTTTCCTCCAGTTTATCTGGGAAATTGGGGTAGTACACGTCTCCGATCTTCTCATTTTCATCGTTATTCCAACAGTCATGTTGGGGTTTTTCTCCATCTTCTTTCTCAGTGTAGAAGCTCGCGGAATGGCTTACACGATGACCTTACCATTGCCAACTGAAAGAATTCTTCGAGCAAAAGCACAACTGTTAACTTTAACAGCGATTGCCATTCCAGTTTTTGTGATAGCCATCTCATTCTTTAAGCCATTCACGAATCCGGTTTCCTTTCTCATTGCCGCATCGATGGTGCCTACTGTTTATGTTTCCGCCTATATCACCCTGGTCTTATTTACACGGGTCGTTGGAGGAGGGCGCCTTATTGGTTTTGAATTAGGTCAACATATAACCCAAATGATGCTTGTCGGAGTGTTGAGCGCATTGATTGCTTTCATTCCAATCGGAATATTTGCTGCTTGCTGGTTTACAATTTTCTTGTCGGGCTATCCAGTACAAATTGCTCATTTCGTCGCGCTTGCCGGCTTATGGTTGGGCATTATCGTGAACTATCTGCTCGGAAAAATACTCGCGCGATTTCTGATAATTGGCTAGGGGCACTCGCTTTTTACATTGGAACTAATCTCTAGCGGACTTACGGTTTCATGAGTTTTTCTAATAAAACGTACAGGCGGTCCATGGTTTTGTAAAGCGTTTTCAATCCCCGTTTATCTGCTTCAGCACCTTTCGCACGCTTGTCTTTGGACCAGATTGTTGCCCCAAGGTTTGCGCCAAATGCTCCACCACCTGTCGATAAGATATGATTGATGATATAGAAATCATGAATGGTGCGCAGCGTTGGTTCTTGACCTCCACTCCGGTCGCCACCGACTGCAATTCCTGTCCCGATTTTTCCTTCAAAGATGTCGGGTTGTCGTACAACCATTGCTCGCGTGCGATCTAAGAGGGTTTTGAGTTGACCGCTGATATTGCCTTGATAGACTGGGCTGCCAAGAACATAGGCTTGTGCCCATTCCATGAGTTCATAGACTTCAACCATGTCATCTTTAAAGACACACCCTTCTTTCTTTCGAATGCAGTAATCACAATGAATACAAAAATTCAGTTTCTTCCCAGCCACTGAGAAATACTTCGTTTCTACCGCGAATTTGTTCTTCAAATACTTGAGGGCTTCTTGGACGATATAATCGGTGGCCGCTTTTCGCGGACTTCCAGATATCCCAAGAACTCGATACGGGAGATTACTCATTAAGGTGCACCATTACCACCATTGGCTTAGCGTTTTATCTACCTTCTCAATTATCAACACGCAATCGTAAAGCACTTCATACGTAATCTATCTGATTCTTATTAAGCTATTAATCGACGTAGTGTACGGAAACTTTCAATCCCTAGATGCAAACTTGAAGGAGGGCTGTAATAGACTAGTGATGTGGTGCTCAGTTGCACTCATCAAGTAAGAATTCAACCGCGCCTTTCTTCCTCGGCACTGTAATCTTATAATAGCACCTTTCCTCACGGAGTGTAGCTACGTCATTCGAAGAGCTCGTCTACCGCCAATAGAAAAGTGTCAAAACTTGATTCCTTGGGAAAAAATGTCAAGCTGCTTAATTTATAAGGTGACTAAGAGAGAATCCTAGTCAATTGCTTCTTTAAAGAAGTAATTAAATTTCAATCTACGAAAGGTGAAAAAATTGGCTGATCGTCCTATTGGGGTAACAATAATCGCTATCCTACAACTCATCGGCGCTATTGCGTTTCTTGCGCTTGGTGCTCTCTCTGTGATGAATGGCATGGCAATTCCGCTATTGGGAATTATTCTAATGGCTTTTGGTGCTTTCATGGTTATCTGGGGTATCATTGGGCTCATCCTATTCTGGGGACTCTTTGCAATGAAGGGCTGGGCCTGGCTAATCACATTGCTTTTCAATATAATTGGTTTAGTCACCGGTATCTTTGGATTCTACAATTCTGCTTTTACTGACTTTACACAGTTGGTCAATGTCATCATCCCACTCATAATCGTAATTTATCTCTTCTTCGTTAGAGATGCCTTCAAGTAGTCTACCCCACATTATATACGCTATTTTTATCGGTGCCCTCTTTTGGGGCACCGTCCACTATTTTTCCTATCATCAAAGCAATACTATTAGAAACATCAGGGATCCTCGTCTCCTTTTGAACTGTGAATCAGTCTTGTGAAGCGTGGTAAATCAAAAAATCTAAACCTTATTGCAATAGAATAATTGGAAAGATTTTCGTTGGCTATTCCCTCAATAAGCCCCGAATTTCCTAATCCAAAAAATTATGCTACCGGGGTTCACATGCGTTTGAACCTGAATAGCTGATAGTTATTCGCCAATAGAAATGCTGTTGAAAACGATTTATACAATAGTTCTCGAAAAAGAGATAACCCAAATAACCTGATACCATCTAAATATTATGGATACGAGCTGGTCTGTGATGTCTGTGAAATTTGCCTGGGCGATAACTGGGGCGGGGGATTACATAGCTGAATCAGTAGCTGTGATGAAAGAGATCGTGAATGAACATGATGTTGAAGTTTTAGTCTTTCTGTCCAAAGCAGGCAAGCAAGTCATCAAATGGTACAAATTAATGAAAGAATTGGAAGCGATTTCATCCCAAATACGTACAGAGCTTGACGCCAATACTCCATTCATTGCTGGTACCCTACAAAAAAGGACTCACCGCTTTCTTGTCGTCATGCCAGCCACTGCAAATACAGTAGCAAAAATCGCTTATGGCATCGCTGATACCCTTGTGACTAACGCCGTAGCGCAAGCCATGAAAACTTCTGTTCCTATTTACATCTATCCCGTCGATCAAAAACCGGGAACTGTGACTACCGTGTTACCAAGTGGGGCAAAATTAGAGCTTATCACACGGGAAGTGGATCTAGAGAATGTAGAAAAACTTCGTGCGATGAAAGGAATGACCGTGCTGGGGCATCCATCTGAGATCAAAGAACACCTTAGCCACTATCTAAAATGAAAGAGTAGACGTCTAATCCAGTATCCCCGCTTCCTTTAGGAGCAGTTGGGTATCTTCATGTATCTCATTCACAATTGCTACTACTTCTTCTTTTGTAAACCAATCTCCTTCCCCTACATCAGACGCTGGTTTGAACTGACCATCTTGAACTTTCGCAATAACGTCTAAATATAGAATGTGCTCTTTGATTGTTCCGTCTGCTTCTCGTATCATGCGTTCCATGGGTCGAACCCAACGCAGAATTTCAATCTCCAATCCCGTTTCTTCAGATATTTCACGTCGCACACCCACTTCGAGGGACTCACCGAATTCAAGACGACCTCCGGGACAAATGTATCTTTCTCGCCAGAATCCACCTTTTTCCGGAACGTGCTTTACAAGTAGAACTCGCTGGTCATCATTAAAAATCACAGCACCCACACAAGGTACGATTTGTTTCGTCATTATATCACACTCATAATATGACAGATGCAAGTCTTTGTGAAGAGAAACGCTTAAATTCATTTAGGAGCAGAACGCCCATTAACACCTTTATACTTCATGGCTGTAAAATAATTGTGGGGTCATCTACTATGAGCAAAATCAAAATAGCCATTGCAGGCGTTGGAAATTGTGCTAGTAGCCTTGTACAAGCCCTCCAGCATTATGGGCATCCCGATACGGCTGAAGAAAGTGCAGGGCTAGCCCATCCCATGTTGGGCAATTATACTGTGAGTGATATTGAAATCGTATCTGCTTTTGATGTGGACCAACGCAAAGTCGGAAAAGATCTAAGTAAAGCCATATTCGCCTCTCCAAACAATGCTCCAACATTCGCCAAGGTCCCTGCCATGAAGATTCCTGTTCAACGCGGACCAACCCTTGATGGCATTACGTCTGAGCTTCGTGAACTTGTGAAAGAGAGTGAAGCGAAACCTGTTGATATTACGACGGCTCTGAAGGAAAGCAAAGTGGATATCCTTTTAGGCCTTTTACCCAGTGGGGCGAGCAAGGCCACCTATCATTACGCTACCGCCGCTTTAAACGCTGGGTGTGCCTACATCAATACCTCCCCTGTGTTATTAGCTAGCGACCGTGAATGGGCCAATCGATTCCTGAAAGCGAAAATGCCGGTTGTTGGGGATGACCTAATGAGCCAGTTAGGCGCGACAGCATTGCATCGAGCTCTACTAGATTTTTTAGTTAAACGCGGAGTACGAATCCAAGAGAGCTATCAGCTAGATGTGGGCGGTGGCACTGAATCCTTAGAATCGCTTCACCGCGCCCGTGATCAAAAGCGATCCTTGAAAACAAATATCGTGTCCACGGAGGTTCCCTATGCCGTCCCAGTCACCGCAGGATCAACAGATTATGTATATTTCTTAGGTAACCGCCGGGAAAGTTACTTCTATTTACGAGGAAAATATATTGGAGACGCAGACTTCAAAATTGATCTCCGCCTAGTTAGTCAAGACGCACCGAATAGTACTTCCATTCTCTTGGATGTAATCCGTGGCGTCCAGATTGGGCTCGATCGCGGATTTACGGGTCCTATTGATGCAGTGTGCTCATATGGCTTTAAAGCTCCTCCTCGCCCCTATCCTCTCTCGGTCAGTGAAACCATTTTTGAACATTTCATTCGCAGCACACGACCGGTCTAAATTTGCCCTTCTAGTGCTCTTTTATATGCAATGGCTTGCAACGCATAAGCTACTATTTCATGAATTGTTGGAGTGTGTAACAGTTGCGAATTGGAATCGCCATAAGTCGAGACCGCCCAAATTGGCCGGTTCGTCGATTGATACGTGCTTTAGACGCCAAGTCCTGTGAGAACTTTATCTTTTGTCTCAAAGACCTTTCAGTGCATATGAACTCAAAGGAAATGCAATTTCTCCTGCCACGCCGTCGGTCACTTGATGCAAATGGGATTATACTTCGGAGTATCGGCGGGGGCTCCACAGATCAAATTACAAGTCGGATATCCCTGCTTGAAGCTCTCGAATTCACAGGGACTCGAATTTTCAATCGAGCGTATAGTCATCGGCGAGCCAAAGATAAATTCGCCACTTTGGTTTGGTTAGCACATAATGGAATCCCAATTCCAAGCACCACAGTGACTGAAAGGCTTACTGTCGCAGTTGCCTCTACAAAGCGGTATAGAGATATCGTTTCAAAACCTCTCCGTGGCTCACAAGGTCAAGGAATATTCCGGTTACAGGATCCGGATTTGGCTTTTCGAATTTTTAAAATTATGCAAACCGCGAATCAGACGATGTTGATTCAGGAATTCATCAAAACCCCGGGTCGGGATATCCGGGTGTTTGTAGTTGGAGCGAATGTTATTGGGGCTATGTATCGATATGCAAAACCTGGTGATTGGAAGACCAATGTCTCTCGCGGTGGTAAACCGAAAAAATGTCCCGTTTCTAATGAATTAGAGGAGCTTGCCCTGACTGCGGCTCATGCATTAAAGATGGACTTTGCAGGGATTGATATCTTGGAGTCAAATGGTCAATTGGTGGTGAGCGAGGTAAATGCCGCCCCGAATTGGAGTGGGCTTCAAAAGGCAACGGGTGTGGATGCCGCCGAGGCAATTGTTTCTCATATTCTACAGGAACTAAAGCGCTAGTAAAAAAAGAAAGGAGGGATGCAGTGATTAATTTCACAATACATCCCGGGAATCTTAGAGCAGTTTAGCCTTAACATGGCCAGATTGGGCCATCAGTTCGTGGGTCCATAATGTTCCGCGCCTTCTTTGATTCGATGTAAGGGGGATCGTGTCCACTCACGCGCGAATTTTGTTTAGTTTAAAAGCGTTTCGTGAAATCCTTAGATTAACAAGAAGGATATTGAATCGATGAGCTGCCTCTAAAGAACCGTTAAAGCCCGATTTCACAATCTCAGTATCAAAAACACTGGGCTTTATACAGATTAGGGAAAAATATCCAATGCTGTTTTTTGTCTGATAAAAAAATTATCGGGAAATCTCGTGATTAGTACTGTAAATATCTCGAATGAATTCGATTCTCAACCGTAAATGCAGGTATACGGTCTTCTTGCATTTTTAAGCACCCTCACAGAGCGCAATTTGACCTTGTATTTCTCATTCGCTCCCCATATCGCTTAAGAATCGTTGAATTCACAGCTTTGGTTTGATGGAACGTAACCGTGTGGTCATTGATTGAACCTGACTCGGACATTAGGTCCACTAGCGGCTTTGAAGTGAGCGTAGTGGATCAATGCCTTCCATCTACTCTAAGTCCCAGGTTTCGTTTCACCAGTAAAAAGAATAGGGAGCGAGAATATGATTTGGAAACTACTTTCCAAGCTGCTATATCAAACCAAAGTGAAACCATTTATCAAAACTCTTCAAAACCCCGCAGCAGCTCAAATGGAACGGCTTGAACAGCTAATAAAAAGTTCTGAAAAAACGGTATATGGAAGACGTCATAATTTTTCGAAGATACGAAATTATGATGATTTTGTAAAGAACGTTCCGATCAATCAATATGCTACCCTTCAACCCTATATTCACGAGGAACTGAAGGGCACTGAGAATGTCTTATACCCCGAACCCGTATTTGCGGTGATGGCCACAAGCGGAACCACGGGTGAACCCAAATTAATTCCCTACACGGCAAGGACGTGGAAGTCTGCAAATCGGTTCCAGTTACTTTATTTTGCTTCAGCAGATTCAATCCGACCCTTTCTCCAAGGAAAATTACTAGCCATAATGGCTCCATCCATCTACAAGCGTATGGAAAACTGGGATATTGGGTACCTTACCGGATATGGCATGAAACACGCAAATCGATTCTTGAGAAGTAAAATCGTTCCGAAGACCGATGTGTTTGACATCCTTAATTGGGAAGAAAAATTCCGAGAAACAATTCGTCAAGCCATTGAAAAACGCAATATCACAGCCTGTATCGGGCTTACATCCTTTGTTATGGCCTTACTTCGACGTACGAAATACGAATCTCTCGATTGGCTGGTTCATGATCCAAGTATCTCACCGAAAACAAAACAACGACTCAAAGCTGCTATCACTGATGATAATGCAATCGATTTGCAAACCCTTTGGCCCAATATGTCTGTGGTCTTTTCTTCTGGGGTGGTAAAAGAACTGTATACCCCCGTGATCAAGGATTTAGTTGGTGAAGTTCATGTCCACGAAGCCTATGCAGGAACTGAGGGAACCTATGGGTTTCAGCTGTTAGAAGACCAGCGAGGGGTTGTACCGGTTGTTGATGACATAGTATTCGAATTTGTCCAATCACGGGATGGAATGCTTCCTTCGGATACGCAAGCGATTCCCCTTTCTGATGTAAAACTCAATACTCCGTATCGAATCGTGGTTACGACTCCAAGTGGATTATGGCGATATGATGTCCATGATATAGTGATATTCACCTCCCTCGACCCCATTTCTCTCCAATGTCTTGGGAAAAGTCAAAATACCATCAACATTAGTGGTGAAAAAGTCTCTGAAGGAGATATTAGTGCAGCTCTGACATTAGCTAGTGAAGACCAAGGGCTACTTGTCCGCGAATTCGTGGTTGCTCCTGAGGTTACGGATAAAGGTGGAACCTATCACATCTTTGCCGAGTTCGGGCAGTCCCCTTCGAATCTTGAGTTATTCATGAAACGTTTTGACATCCACCTTCAACATGTAAACGAACTCTATTATCACGTTCGCGCTGCACGAACCGTCCTCCCAGCTATAATTCATCCTGTGACTTTGGGGACCTTCGATTTACTTGAACGTCAACGTCTCCGTGAACAGAACAAAGCGATTGGACAGACAAAAATGCCGCGAATTACCAGCCTGGATCACGCGCTAGAAAATTTACTGCCCGTAAACTTATCAATCGAAGGCTAAATACACGGGAGGAGAGTCGTCTTGGCACATGACTCCCGTTGCTCCCTATTTTCTGATTCAGAAGGGAGTTATTGCTTTTCTGTTAGTCGACCAGTTTTAGCATAGCCTGGTTTGATAAGCAATCCAACAGCGAGGATGCTGAGACCAATAAGATCGAGGATTTCAGAAACCCACGTTAGATTTATGGTGCTCAAGGGGACTTTCAGTGCTTGTCCAAACATGGCAATGATTACACCAATTGCCATGACCAATCCATGAACATCAGGTAGCCGTTTCCAATACCAGGCTAGTATGAAGGTTATAATAAACACGATGAATAACGCAAATAAGAACGGCATCACCCATAAGCGGACGAGGTTTATTTCTGGGGCCAGCCAAGTCACAGATAAGAGCACTACCACGTAAACAATGACGATAAGGTATCCTAATCGGGGGCGTTCGTTAAACCAGATTAATAGGGTCGCGATTAACCAGAAAATGAGTGTAAAGGTAACAATTGTGGTTCGAATCTTGAAGATGACGAGTTCAGGGGGAAGAATCGCCAAATCCATCAAGACATCGAGACTTTCTCCAACTGCCGCAAAAAGCATGGCAATACCGAAAAGGAAAGGCATGTCTGTATAGAATCGATTCTTACCTCGGAACCATTTTGCCAGGAGTATCAATCCGATTAGGGTCATAACAAAGACTTTGAAGATTTCAATAATCGGAAGCAGGGGTTCACTCATTGAGGATCACCAGGGCGAGTGGCGTATCAGTAATTAGTTTTTGCTTTTAAGCATTTAAACTACAATTTTCCCCCTGATGTCAGGGCTGGCTGTTGTACTCGTTTATTTTGCTGTTACAGCCGATTCTAGTATGTTCAAATACCTCCTGTTGGTATTTCACCAAACTTAGCTATCTTCTTGGAAGATTCCTGCTTTTTCGAGTAAGTCAATAATAAACTGGTTGGTCTCGGTTGGCACTCGAAGAAGGGATCGATGAAGGCTTGTACAATATTGATGCAGTTCGTCGAACTGATTTAGGAAGGTATGCTTTGGCGGAAGATTTCCGACGAGTAAGTCAAGTTCTCGTATTCGACTTCGAGTATAGTCTATCAAATTTTGGAGACCGGTCCAGGATAGATGATTAGTGTGTCCTAAGGTGATAATTGCCCGTGCCATATCAATCAATAGGAAAGAAAGGGACCAAGGCGACTCTGCTATTTCAGGATAGGCTGATAAGGCTAATTCATATAGAAGGGTCGTATGCTGGTACATTACACCGGTGGCGTATCCATGGTCAATCAATAGTTGATCGGCAATATACGTGCGGAGGCGAAAAATGGCTTCCAGCGTCAAAGAGAAAATCGTAGGGTCTGCATCATCCACGTCATGAGGGATTTGAGGATTGAGTGCATACATTGGGGAGAGGTGAATTGGGTGACATTCTAGATACTGTGGCAACACCATTTCAGGAGTATTGGCTGGCATATAATACGGGTAGTCTTCGACCGTGTGAACGTAATGTTGGGCAAATCCTACAGGGATAAGATAATCGATATCATGACGACTGGGGGGTCGTAAGGGATCGGCGACTAAGACGCAGGTATCACGATTAGACCATAATGGCATCCATGCCATGTGTGGCCATAAGGGGTCTTCCTCATCATCGAATGGCATTAAAATAATTCGGGCTCGCATATCACTGCCGAATGCATCCTGAACTTTTTTAATGGCAGACCGATATTGCAGCGTTACCTCCCGGTAACCTGTAGTCATCAGCATTTGGTCCAGAGCCTCATCCCGAAGGCCATAACCTTCACTGAGCCCTTCCAGAGGTAAAAGGGTACTTGGTTCCATCGTAATCAATGACGGGCAGAATTTGGTTTTTTTAAATAGCTTACGGAGGCTGAATGAGAACTAAAATACTGGATTGTCTCATTCCCACTCTTTTAGAATGAGAGATGTTTCCATATCAATGACGCCTTTCAGTTCTTCGATTTTTTGCAGTGTTTTTACGCGTGTGCTACTCAAGGTTCGAATTTCGATACGTATTAGATAATCCCATTGCCCTGAAATCGCTGAAACCTGGCGAACACCATGGATTCGTCGGAGCTCGCTCATAATGTCTCCGGTTCCATGTCTTAGTTTTACGAATACATATCCGCGTAAGGTTGCAGTTGACAAAGCCATGATTCCTGCACTGACAAATATTGTGCCAGTTATTTTTAGCATCCAGGATAAGAAATCAGTGGCCGGGGGATTAAAGATGCTGGGAAACAGAAAGGCACCCAACAAGGTTAAAGGAATTCCGAGGATGATCGCCACGGACCCAATGCTTTGGACAACTGACATTTTTCCCCGTCCTAAAGCCTGCAAATACGCGACCAATGAGAAGAAGGTGAGACTAACGGGTAAAAGAAGCCAACTCCAGACCAATGGGAGGAGGAGGATGAGTGATGCGATTACATCCGGAGTGATGAATGGAATCATGAAAAGAGTCATGATGAGGTTGAGAAAAAGAAGGATCCACAACCGAAGATTCAGGGAATCTGTGGTTGTTTTATGGCGAATCTCTGTACGTTTTGCCCGGCTTTGAAAGAAGATACTAAATGCAATTCCACCTGCCCATACGGTGATTACAAAGAGTAGTAGAGTTGGGCTAAAGACACCCACTGGCGTTATTCCAATTAAGATGACACCGAAAGTTATCGCGAGGATTGATAGGATTTCAATAGAGCTGGGCCAATCGCGAATAAGGATGAGGTCTCCAATCATTAAGTAGATCAGTGAAAGTCGAGAGAATGGGATGACAGCTGAGACGTCGCTACTTTGACCTGCAACGTAGTAATAAGCAAAGGTAGAGACCCCTGCAAAGACACCTGCTAGAATAATGTCTCTTACGATTTTCCGGGAGGGCAAGGTTACATGAGAGAAGGATGAATCGATTTGTGTTCCTAGGCTTCGACGACGAGCTCTGTTTGTGGGGATGCTAAGAAGAAGGAGCAAGACGACGGTGAAAAGCAGGGCCAACCATTGTTCAGCAAGTGCGAAAGCCACTGAAGAATAAAGGTCTGAAAGGAAGGGAAAGAAGAATAAACGATAGATGAAGACATCAAAAAATACAGAGAATGCATACAATACTCCGGAGATGAGGGAAAGGAAGTAAAAGATCGTCTTTGCTTGTCGAGCTCCCAAGCGTCGCTCCATTGCTGCTCGCACTAATATCCTCTCCACGTCATCCGTCAGGTTTCGTTTCTAGAATTCTTTTTCAACAACAGCCGTTGTCATGGTTTCTAAACCTTGAATTTTCCCGATATGATTCACGGTGAGATCATAGAGTGCTTCTAAATTCTGTAAATCGAATCGGGCGATGATATCAAATTCTCCTGTTGTTACAGAAATACTGGTTGCTTCTTGAAGCTCCCGAAGCGCTTCAAGGACGTTTTGGATATGCCCCATGAATACTTTTATCATGATGAACACGGATACAGCCACAGTTTTCTACCTCTGACTTTGTGTTTGTTGCCTTCACCTAACTAACTGCGATTAAAGGTTTTCTTCTTGAATGCGAACTCAAAGTTCCCTAAAGGAATAAAAACACATGATTTCTCTTAACCTAGTATTATCTACGTAATCCCCGAAGAATTCCTCCTAATAACACACAAGGTACTGTTTCGGTTGTTACCGTTATTTGACCGTCTGGGGTTTACCCTTGGAGTTTATCTATTGAATCTATGAACTTCTGGTCAAATAATGGCATCTATCTCCTCGTTAGACGCTCAGAAGACGCTCTGTAAGTGTCTCCATTTCCAAACAGGCTGAAATGAAATCATCAAGGGCATGACGTTCACTCCCTACGCAATGTTGCACTCTGATTCGTGCTGAATGAATTGCTAAAAGCAGCGATTCTCGGAGCGCCATTTCAACCGGCATACCTGCAGAAATATGTTGAGGGATTTGCTCGATCATTACCTTTGTTAAGTGTAATGCAGGCCCTCTCGCTTGGAGGGCAACATGTCGAATAACAGAATTAATTAGCCAATGATTTTTCGTCATACCATTTGTGCTCCTGTTTCTCATCTTTATAGAAGAAACTACATAAACATCACAAAGGGTGTTTCTGTTTTTTCTTGGGCAAATTGAATAAATGGAGTGTTCAGCATTTTGACAGACGTTCTGAACCTCTTTGCTACATGAACTAAATCATAGGACCTAACATTCACTTTGAGTAACGAAAACGGTTGTTTCCCGGTGGCTCTTCCTTTGAACTAGATTTTCTATTTCCAAAGTGGGGTTCTGCTAGAGTGTTCAGTCCTAACTCTATTTCACTGAACAGCCTTACATCACAGTTCTTCTGTGTCAGATTTTCTTTAATGCTACACTAATACCGAAACTACCATCAATCACTAGCTTCTGACCTGTTACATTTTCCAAGCGATCCCCTTCGCTTCTAATACATTGTCCAATCTTTACACCAACTGTTTGCGCCGTTGGAGCCAGGAATAGGAATCCTTAAAAATTCTTCAAATGCCGCCCGCACTCGTCATGACTCAAAATGCAGCAGATGCGCCTAGTGAAGAATCGATAAGTGATATCCAAGGAATTCTCCACCAGCACAACTTTGTGTCCTTGCCGACAAGAGCAGATGGCACCCAACTAGCGATTCGCAATTATGATAAACAAGGGCTGGTTCGCTGTGATCTCCTTGTTTTTAGGGAAATCAATGAGGCGAGTAAAGCGCTCCGTAAAGAGGCTACTCAGCTCATTCAAGCCCTCTCAGAACTACAAAGTGACCTTCCTGATAATCCCCAATATCTCAATTCCACCTTTCAAAGTCATGCTATCCGACTCTGCGGTAAAAAGGCGCAGGTTCTCACTGATCAAGTTGGACAACCTCTCTATTGTCAAATTATTCCCTTACTTCTCTATCCGCCCGGGGTTTACCTTCCTTCAATCCGTGAACGCGCAACCGCCTATCCTGCTCAAGTTCTTCCTCTGAATCAAATGAATGCATATTTGAATCAGAATTTGTCCCCTCAACGGTGTCAAATAAAAACACCACATAAAAGAATTCAATACCTTCGAAAATCGTTTCGAATGCTTGGCCTCTCTTTTCTCTTCCTACCGCTTCTAATCGGACTCACAGGAATCTTTTTGGCCCTGACACTATTGCTACCCGCTCTATTCGCGATTCTTCTATGTATCCTCGGATTCGTCCTCCTCTTTCGAAAAGCCCTTAGCTCTTTCAACAAGTTCCGGCTTCACACGGTAATTCCCATTCTCACGACCAAACCAGTCTCTGCGCATCTTAGAGCATCAAAAATCCAAATCGGGAATCCCCCCCAAGAGAGGTGAATCAATGCAGCTAACCTCCGATCTATTTGTATTAGGGTTGCTTGTTGAAGCGATAATTTACATCCCTCTTTTTCTCATCGCTAGTCTGTTCATAATGAAACTCATTAACTTGCTTAGCAGACGAGTAGGAACGATTATCCGATACTTGGCTTTTCCAGGTGTTGTCTTACATGAAGTCTGTCATGATCTCTTTTGTCGAGTCACTGGCATTCCTATCATCGAACATCGTATCTTCTTAGGTAAGCATGAAGGGGTGGCTGGGGGTGTAATCATGGATGCGACAAAAATACGAACATTTACAAGCAGTTTCTTAGTGGCATTTGCTCCCTTCTTCATCCTTGCCTTCGCTTTGTATCTCCTTGTCGCTTTTTGGCAGCTTCTCCCGATGCATCACGGGCTAGCCTTATACTTGGCATTCTGTTTTTTCATTGGGTTATCTCCCAGCCGAGCGGATGTGCAACTCATTGTCTCTGTAGCACAAGAACGCCCTGGCCAGACCCTCCTCGAAATTGGGCTGCTAACCATTCCCGTTATTGCAGCTATTGGTTACCTGAGGTTTTGTTCGGCAGCTAGTCTTCCGTTTTCATTCGGCGTTTTTATAGGTCTTATCTTGGTTGGGGCAATTTTCGCCTTGCTTCTCTGGCAGCTCCTTAGTCCTCATCGAAAGGTTCGTGTCATCAAGGAGCAAGAACCAAGGCGAAAAATCCGGGACGCGTCAGATCTGCTCACTGTAGAAGCTACCTATTATCTCACCGATCTTGGATTAGGGCGCAAAGACGGTTTTGGCCACCTTACTGACAATTCAACCACAAATAAAGGGGCAGAAGAGTGAATCCAATCATTGGAAGAAAACAGAAGAGATTCCTATCATGCCTATTCTTCCTCATCCTTCTTTGCATGATAACGCATCTCTCCTTTGGTGGATTCCTATCCGCTCAACCGACCTCACGACAACCAGGGCTAAGTCAAATGCGACGCTATTTTCTCAGCGTGACCACTCGATACAATAACCTCACCAACTCCTATTTTGGAACACAAGAACTAATTCTGAATACCTCCAGTTTCCGAACCTATAACGGATACATTACATGGAATCTAAGCTGGGATAATGGAAACACATGGGCCCACGATTCAGCATGGATTACTTACGCTCGGAATCGCAGTTACCAGTTTGCAGGGCATTCTCTTTACACCGGCTGGTGGATTCCCCCTGCCCTCCAAATTGGAGCCCAAATCCGTATCGATGGTGACACTCCAGCTACCAATACCCTCCTGCGCACTGCCCCCTTTATCGTGACCGACCTTGTCTCGATTCCTCTCAACGACGCATATTATCTTTGTTGGCAACTTTCCTACAGCTCGGATTCACCTCAATCTGAAACCTACTATTATGAATACCACACCGGTGTCCTTGTTCATGCACGCTCTCAATTATGGTCAGCTAACCTTCCTATTCACGAAGTTGAAATTTCACTTCTATCCTCTTGGCCAGATCTTCCAACAATCTCCGTTCTATTTCATTATTGGTTCAATTATCACACCTTGGTTTTGGCTCTAATCGGCGCCAGCCTAACAACGGTCTTTGTCTATTATCTACTCCAACACTTCGTTCCGCCTCCCTGTAAGGTTGACAAGATGATGGAAATCCGGCAAAATGCTTAAAAAGAAACCAAAAACCCCGCTCCGCCATCCATCTCATGGGACGCAACACGAATGCCAGAAAACCTGAAACACGTCAGCGCATTCATCACCTACTGCCTTTTCCTTGCACCCATACTGGCTGGTTTGCTCATAACACCTACACAACTCCCAATCGTAGCTACTCTGGATACAGCTTCTCCTAGTTCGCCTACTATCCCAATCGAATTTCCTGCTTTGGACTCTCAGTCATCGAACGATATCAAAAAATACCATAACTCAATAATCAGCGAGGGTCCTGCTCCTAAAGAGTTCCTCCCTGTATTCTCTTTAGGTAATCTGCTCTTACTGTTCGGTAACTTTGTCAATGAATCCAGCCAAGAACCCGTTGAAGCCTGGGAAACGCTTTTTCACAATCTTGGATTTGACACTACCACACAGCATCTTGATAATTTC
The DNA here is from genome assembly GCA_016550425.1 of archaeon. The sequence continues at coordinate 6,986 of JABXGS010000174.1, read as the reverse complement.
TCTCAATCTCCTGACTTTGATTTAATCGTAGTCACCCCCAGCGTGGGAACCAGCAACAACTCGTTTGGTGTAACCTTAACGCAAGCTCAACTGCTCGGGAATTGTACACAACCCATTCTTCTACTCGGTTATGGCCACGAAGTTTTAGATCAACTCCACGGATTTAACCCCTTCACAGATTTCATTCCAAGCGTTGAAAGGTACCTTTGGTCACCCGATAAAACGCTGCAGATATTTACCCTTCCTCATCTTATCCCAATCATCAGCGGGCGATTTGGCATCTACTCAGAGCACATTAGCTATGATGCCTATCGCCAATCAGCTCTCCCTTCCAAAACCGCAATCTTAGGTACCAACTATGCCGGATCAGGGTCTCAACTACTCTGGTTTCGCGACTACCCCTACAATTCACATATCTACTATTGGGGAATAAACCGAGCCGAAAACCTAAACTCGGATGGCTGGCAATTCTGCGAAAATCTCCTTCATTGGCTAATCCGACCACCGATTCAACAACGGTTAGGCGCAACACTCGCCAAATGGCAATTAGTCTCAAATGACGATTATTGGGCTGTCCAAGGTGCAGGCGGGTTTGGCTATCCACTCGAACCCTCCCTTCGATTCTCTTACTATGTGGTCAAAATCGTTGAAACCCATGGATTACCAGTCAACCTCTCCAGTTGGAAATCATGGCTCGGTCAAACATACAATTCAGATTTGGGCTGTTTCGAAGATTTAGCTAGTCCACAACTACACGACCGTTGCATTACCACGGGAATGGCTGTTCTCATGGCAGAAGCCTTAGGAATTCTGACTTGGTTCAATCAAACCCGAATCCGTGATTATCTGCTCGCTTGCCAAGATACTACTTCGGGTGGTTTTTTCACTGAATTAGGAAGTATACACACAAGCGTAATGGCAACACACTTTGCCATTGAAAGCCTAGCGGTTCTAAATCAACTTCCTTCAATCAACACCTCCGCAGTTGTTGATTTTATAATCAATTGCCAGGAACTTAATCCCTTGAATTCGGAGTTTGGTGGGTTCTACAGTTCCGCTAGCGGAGGGTTAAGTGCCAGTCTCGTATACGCAACCGATGCGTTACTAACCCTTCAAACATTAGATGCTCTGAGTGCTATCAACCAATCGGCTCTCTTAGCATTCATTGCAATGTGCGAGGAACCCGTAGGAAGTGCTATCTTTGACACAAAATATACTATGGATACAGAGGAACGGGTTCTGGGAACTGCATGTGCCATTCAGCTTTTAGATATCCTTGGAGCGCTCAACCATTATGATACAAATTCCAGTCGCGCTTATATTTTAGATCAACAATATCCAAATGGCGGATGGGGACGTGGTGATTCAGCACATGACTACCATAACTCGCCTGACGAAACGGGACAAAGTGTTCGTGCGCTAGCTTTAACCGGAGGGCTAGGTCCAGCAGAAACCAATCTCACCAACTATCTCCTTGATTGTTGCACACCTTGGGGTGGCGCTACTGAACCAGTCATTTTCGGAGATTTTTTGGTAAGTACCGACATTGTGTTGGCTCTGTGGCAAATCGAAGCTAGAGAACAGATGAACCTCTCTGCTTTTCTCTCTTACCTAGAAAGCTGTTGGTCCCCAACTCGTACTTCCTTTGTGGCTCATCAGCTTCCTGACATCGTTGGAACTGATTCCGACTCGCCGTCTCCGGATCGCATCGTTTTAGAAGCTGGAACTTTTGGTCCACTCTACCATTATAGCTACAGTCAATTGATTACCTCCCTGGGCCTTAGTGGTGAACCTTGGACTACTCGTAGCACACAGATTCGTTTAGAAATTGAAGCTTGTCAAACCACTGCGGTAGGCTATGCAGGGATGCTTGGCTTTCATCACCTCTACGTAGGACACGAGACTGATACTACCTTCCGCTTTGATACCACCTGTTGGAATTTAATGGCGCATCAAGCATTGGGAGGACAACCAACTGACCTCGATAATGCCTCCGCGATTCTAACATACTTAGCAAGTTGCTTGCAAAGCAATACGACTCACCAATATTTCCATGATTCAATACATCTGGTTCCGCCTCCTGCACCCTGGCGAGAGGCGGAAGGTTATCTGACCGAAACCTGGTTAGGTCTCCAAGCATATGCCTATCTGGACCCTTCCCTCTCAGCACTCGATGGCGACAAATTAGCAAACTATGCCATTAGTTTTCTCCAAGAAAATGCCTCAGTAATAACCACACATTATGCTACAGAGATTCTCTTCTTTTTACTTGAAACCGGTCTTCAACCAGCAGCTCTCGACACAGTTGACTGGACTGTTATCAAGAGCAACCTTATTGACGCTTTTACCTTTGAAGGACATCTTATCGATCCTTCACTCCCATCAGGAAAGTGGATACCTTTCCTAATCGTTTTGGGACTACAACTCGTTAATCGATTACAACTCCTCCCTCACCTCGATGTTAATCCAATCCTCAGCTTCAACGGAATCACCTATCCCACAGGAATCCTCCTCCTTGGTGAAAATTTCACCATCTCTGCATCGGTGATCGAATCTCGTTGGGGACAATTACCAGGCATTCCCTCCGTCCAAACACACATCTTTGGTTATACATTCCTCAAATCCTGTAATCTCTTATCCTCAGGATATTTTGAACTCCAAGCACCCATCCCCATTTCACCATCTACTTTAGGTCCACAAAATCTCTCTCTCATTGCTTTTTTTCCCGGAACAATTCCTGCTTATACACGATATTTTGATATCTGTACAGGCTGGGGTTCACTCACTCTCACCACTAACATCTCTCCAAGTTCAACCATCCCTCGGAGCATACCACTTAGTGCATCCATCCAACTCGGTCTCTTAGGGTCCACTTCTCCAATTGATTCCCTCGGAAATGGAACTGTTTCGGTTACAGTTACAACAACTTCTCACACCTACTCCGCTTCTCAACAGGGAACGAACCAATATGTTGTATCAATCCCCACTCAGACTCTAGCCCCCACTAATCATATTCTTCGCATCAATGCCAGTATCCCCTATTGTAGCCATCACACTGAAACTATCCTCATCACCATTGTGGTTTTCGAGACTCACCTGACAATGGAACAAATCTTCCCTGACACACCAGTTCTCTTTGATCCTGCCACTTTAACCATTGGGCTTTGGAATGATAGTGGAATACCTCTTGGTGGTTATCAAATCAGATTCAATATAACACGACCTGGAGATACCAGTCCCTCTCACTCAATAAATACAACCACCGATGAAAACGGTCTAGCCTACTTCTCGTGGCTCCCAGATTTATTAGGGGAATGGCAAGCGATTTTTACATTTGCTGGACAGGACATGTACACTGCAAGCCAGAATAGCTCAATGATTTACATTCACCGACGATCTTTAGGTTGTACAATTACGCTGTTTCCATCTTCAACGCTTTTTGTGGGAAATCTCAGTGCTATTCATATCAAGGTTTTCGACGGTCTTAATTCCTCCCTCCTTCCTGGCTTGTTAATAAATTTTTACGAAGACAGTCTCCTTCTCACTTCTAGTATCACTAATGAAACCGGTGAGGCTATTTGCCATTGGTATGCCACGGCTCCAGCAGGTCTTCGAGAACTATGGATTGAAATTACAGGCACAGCAACGCATGAACCATGGACCTCGTCACCGCTAGCATATCTCATTCAAGACACTACAACCATTTCGATATCTAGTAACTCTACAACACTTTGGCTGGGTGAAACCGTTCTTTTGGATATTTACATCAACAGCTCAGCCTCCGGCCCTCCCAACGGAACCGCATCTATCTACTTGGATGGAGCTTGGCAAAAAGATGTGCTGATTATCCAAGGATCTGGAACCACTCTACTTCCCATTTCATATACAGAACTTGCTGGTGAACACTTAGTCGTTGTACTCTTCGGCCATCTGGAAACCCCGGATATTTACCTTGAAAATTCTGCAGCGCTTTTTCTTACGCTTCGTAGTGTCACCGTGCCAACAATCATATTGATAGTCAATCCTCTCGAGATAGATGATCTGCTCTTACAACCCACAATCGAGATTATAGTTCAACTATCATACACCACTATAAACAGCTCTCACGGACTTTCTGCAAATCTTACAGTACAAGTATACACTCAAGATGCTGCCCTCCTCTTCACCCTAGACCTTCTCACTAATTCCAGTGGTTTCAGCCAATCATTTTTTTCCACTCCCCAACCGGGTCTATATTCGATCACAGTTCTATTCGAGGGACGTCGAGGCTTTTCATCCTGTTCTGCAACAACTCCTTTCCTAGTACGCTATCCCTACAACCGTATGAGTGACATTGCTTTTTCTCTCCTTCTTGGATCGCTAGCTGTGATGATTATTGGATTCATTATAGGTATCTTTGCTTATATTCGTCTTCAGAGGCAGCTAAACGGCTTCCTACGCCGGATACAATCAAACCAGAATCCGGTTACCCAATCACAATCAGCTCCTCTGCAATCCCTTGACCCATTAGAATCCGAAACGCCATCAAGTAATGAAGCTGATATGAGAAGTGATTAACATGGTAAGAAAATACAAAGTAATCCAATGTCCTAACTGCTCTGCGTATACCTACATCCCCTTTAGTGCACACCAAAATTCTTGTCCTCGATGCAACTTCCAGCTTGCCTTCCATGAGTTAGATGGCACTCTTGTCTCCACAGTTCAGGAAGCCCAAAAACATGTTCGAGAACAACAATATGCTCTCCATAGTATGATTCCACTGGATACTAGTCTCTGCCCTGCAAAGAAAGTACTTCAAATCTTGCGATCCTTTCCATCCGATAATCCTCAGTGGCTCCCTATTCATGAAATCTTTCAACGTTCCATCGAAGCCGGACTACTACCCAAAGAAGTACAGGAAGCAATTGATATTCTCACAGCAGAAGGCTTTCTCGAAAAACGGGATGACACCATCCGTGCTGTTCCTCTCAACTGACAAGTCTGGTTGAGCTACTTATTTATAACGTTTCATTTTTTACTTCAGACCTAGTCGCAATTCTAAAGGGTTACACCGTAAGGCATATAAACAAACCAAATTTCGCCAGCTCAACGAAGAACCCATGAGACGCGTCTCAGTCCCCACACTGGTATTCATTAGCTTACTACTAGGTAGTCTCCACTCAGTGAACCTTCTCATTGAAGTATCTCCGTTTGCAGTTCTTGCCATCCCCACTGAAAAGTCACTGAATACAGCCCCATCCCTTCCTTATTCTAGCGCTGTTTCTCCACCTGGATCGTCCCCTCCATCCGTAGCTTATGTGACAAATACCTCAGACCTTGCCTGCTGGCAACGCAGCTTCGCAAACCGTGTGAATGAGACGCGTCTATTGGGTCTTCTCAATTCACTCTCGAGCTTCGATTGCCGTCATCCCTTCAACACCGATGGGAATGCTTCAATAGAATTGGTTACTTCCTATCTCACATCGATGGGTCTTCCTTATACTAGTGACTGGTTTCTAATCCCCAAGGAAATATGGACAGGTTCTGGGTATGTTTATCAGAATTACTGGACACGAAACCTCTATCTCACTCCCTGGGAAGTTAATCCCTCCGCACCAACTCTCATTGTCACCTGTCATCTTGATTCCGCACGCCATGGATTACTCGGAATGTCGACGACGAATGCCCCAGGAGCAAATGACAATGCAGCAGGTATAGCATCAATTCTCGAAGCTCTTCAGATCCTAGCAAGAAGTTCTGAATCCTCCCAGAATTGGAATGTTCTCATCGCATTCCTCGGGGGCGAAGAAGGAAATGGCACACTCTCCTTGTTAGGCTCTCGACAACTCCTCTCTCATGGACTTGAGACATTAGCAATCAATCCTTCCACTTCCTTTGTTCTCAATATTGATGAAATTGCTTATCAAGGAGCCATCAGTCCCTCAACCCTTGCCTTGTATCGGTACCTTGACGATGAAATTGCTCCACTCCAACTGCCCCTTACCATGACTTCAGAAAATTTAAACGTTAAGTTGATTGATACTCAAAGCCCGCGTACGCCCGATTTCGCAGCAATTCAAAGTGATGCTGGTTGGTGTATTTCAGAATGGGCCTATTACACAAATAATATTCCCTCTCTAACGATATCCACAAGTCCCTACCCAGACCCCTATAAACATACCATCTATGATGGAATCTCACGTTGTAGCCTTGTTAACATCGTAAACACAACCAAACTATTCATTGGGCTCATTCTAGCCCTCACAATTGACCTCCCTGCGAACTCCCCCAATAATGCTGCTGCTTGGCTACCAATCCTCTCGCAGGAGGCTAACATCACTACCACTGATTACCTAGATCCCTCTCTATCAACCTATCAAGCTCTTGTATTGGATCCCCTCATTACCATCGATGCCAGTGTCACCGCTCAACTACTCCAGGCTTCGCTTCCTCTGCTCTTACTCGGAAACGCTGGTGCCTATTTTCTTCACCTCTCCAATGGCTTTTCCGTCACAACTCAAGGAATCCTTGCTCTGCAGGTCCAAGGACTCAAAGCCTTTCATCCCATCATTCAAAGTCCTTGGCTACTTGAAAACGAAAATGCACAACTATTTCAGAACTGTTCAACTGTCCACGCAGTTTCCTCCATCTCTGCAAGTCTCGTCCTCGTGGGCAATTCTACGTGGTGTTCATTGGTGTATTTACCACCCCCACTAATGGAGCTCCCGACACTATTTCTCGGATTAGATTTGCCGGAAAGCCAAATAAGCAAACAAATCTGCGCACAAGGGTTAGCCTGGCTCTTAGATAACAACCCAGTTGGAGTCTGCTTAGGAGTCAATCAACAAGCTCCTTCTGTAGGAGATTCACCCCTGCTCAATATTTTTGTTGGGAATTTAGCAAACTGGACAGGACACCCCAATGAGACAATTCGACTCAATATCACGGTTCTTGGATCATCAGAGGACTATCGCCTAATTACTAATGAAACGGGGATCGCACAACTT
>JABXGS010000173.1 GCA_016550425.1 archaeon | reverse complement strand
TAGTTTCTTAATTAGAGAGATGCATACTATGCGAATACATCGTAGTTTGTATCGTCATATCGTTGTTTTGGAGCGCAAATGAATTGACATCAAAATCTGTGAAAGTGTATTTTTTAGGAGTGGGTGGAGGAATACCTTCAGTTGCGCGATCTCTACCATCAATAGCTATTAGTTTCCAAGGGAAAATTCTACTTTTCGATTGTGGGGAGGGGACACAGCTACAATTACAACGAGTGGGATTAAGTCCCCATCGGATTCAGGAAATATTCATCAGCCATCTTCATGGGGATCATGTCTTGGGATTGCCAGGTCTTATTTCGACCATGATGATGCTTAATCGGACGAAACCTCTAACGATTTACGGACCAGCGGGTACAAAGGAATTCACTAAAACAACTTTAGAATTGACTCACGCCCATCTTGATTTTCCGTTAACCATCAAGAATGTAAAAAAGGGTACAATCTCAAATCAAGATCAATATCGGGTAGAGTGCCTACCTGCCATCCATAGTGTTGCGTCTCTGTCCTTCATTCTTCAAACTGCTGATATTCCTGGTAAATTTGACGTACGAAAAGCTGAGCAACTAGGAGTTCCATCAGGACCTCTTCGTAAAAAACTCTACAATGGACAGTCCATAAGAACTTCTAATGGTAAGACTGTTAAACCAGAAGAAGTGCTAGGCACAATCCGAAAGGGACTCCGCATTGCGTTTTCAGGTGATACGGCGCCAAACCCAAGTCTGGCTAAAGTGGCAAAAGGTGCCAATTTGTTAATTCATGATGCAACGTTTACTGCATTACATAAAGAAAATGCAGAGAAGTACCAACATTCAACCGCAGCGCAAGCGGCCCAAATCGCCTCCGATGCTTCTGTAACTCGACTAGCGTTGGTCCATATTAGCCCCCGTTATGCCTCTAATGAGGAGCATGAAAACGAGGCAAAAGCTATTTTTGCAGAAAGTTTTGCTCCAAATGATCTAGATATTATAGAGCTCTTCCTTGCCAAATGAGAATTGGGCTCCCTATTCTAATTTCAAATCGTTTCGCAATTGGGGTTTTCCTTTTACAGTAGGAGGGCTGATAAAATCAATAACGTCTTGGATATTCTCTGCATAAATTTCCACGCGGATTGGTCCCATAGCAGAAAAATCATCTAGGTCGCATAGATGAAAACGATTCACGAACGCCGCTTGCCGTTGCATACCAAACACAATCACATTATCATTGACAGATTTGAGGAGCTGTTGCCGAACTGCTTCAAGTATTCGCTGTTCTCGGAATTTTTTTGCAAACATGGCAATTGACTCAGGACCAGTGGCGTGGCCAATTAGCACAGTTCCGTACTCTGTTTCAGGTTTGGTCTCAGAAATTATTGGAGGGCAGAGATTTTCAAAAGCTATCTGGAGCTTCGTAGCATTTTCAGTAGGTTTGATATCTGCCCATAATTTGGTCTTGATAATTGATGATGCCTCCATTTACTAATCCATATTCAAAGCGCAGACAAGAACTTGATGGATTTTGGATTTGAGGTCTTCATATTCGCCTTCATTTACAATCATAATATCGGCTTGGGCAATTAATCGTCCTATTCCGATATCAAGTTCACGGGCGTCTCTCTCGTGAAATTCTTCACTAGTCAGTGCGTCATCCTCACGACCACGCTGGCTGAGACGCTGGAATCGAATGTGAGGAGCTGCGTGAACAGCAACGATAAACACCTGAGAAATTGCCTTTTTGAACTCCTTGACTTCTGCTTCACTTCGTGCACCATCAATAACCACATGAGAGTGAGTAATACTCTGTAACTTTTCGACTATTCGTTGAGCGATGACTGCTGGACCAAACTGCTCCCGAAGGTCAAGCATAACTTCACCAAGAGTTTGAGGAGTATGGGGTAATTTGCGGCGGGTAACTTCTTCACGAACAATATCCCCCATAACAAAGACCGGAACTCCAAGATCTTTAGCCACCGTGGCGCCAATGGATTTTCCTGAACCAGGCATTCCACAAAAAATGACGGCGGTTTTTACAGGCAATGTAACCACGGTTCGGGATCTAAGATTACTTATACAAACTCTTGTCCTTTGAAGTTTGGACAATTTCCACATGTTGGAAGGTTGACTCGTCGAGGGTGGAAAGACCTTTAGAGAGCGCGTGGTGAAGTGCTCCTTTGAGCACTCGGTCTTTCAAATCGCGGCCTGAATAGCCTTCTGTTCGCCGAGCAAGAGATTCTAAGTCGACATCAACAGGCATTGGAAGACTTGTGGAATATTTCTTGAGAATTTGAAGTCGGTCAGTGAAATCAGGTAGGGGAAAATCGATTTCTTCTTCAAACCGGCTGCGTAGGGCTGGGTCTAAAAATTCAAGACTATTAGTCGCTGCGATTACAACAACACCCTCTTGATCTTCAATTAGATCGAATTGGGAGATGAGAGAGTTCACAACTTCAGTTACATCTCCTCGGACAGATTGAAATCCTCGATCGAGACCGATTGAATCAATTTCATCAATGAAAACGATACAGGGCTTCTTACGAATGATATCTTCAAAGAGTTTATTGACTTTGTCAGCGCCTGCCCCGACATGTTGGCCAATCAATGAGGTTGCTTTGATGTAGGCAAATTCTGTCTCGGTCTCCCAGGCTAAAGCTCGTGCCAACATTGTTTTTCCTGTTCCGGGAGGACCATAGAAAAGTACTCGTCGAGGAGCCCATTCAGCAAACCGAGAAGGCTCGGCTATGTATTTTTGAATAATGAGGCATTTCGCTTTCGCATCTTTGTGACCAATTACGTCATCAAAGCGTATCTTTCGACCTTTTGTTGGACCTAACTCTGGAGGTTCAATGAGCCGGATTTGTGTATCTGCAACAATATGTGATTCTGTCGGGGTTACTGAAACGACTTCAAATGCAAAATCGGGAAGGAGGAGTTGGTCAAATAAATAATCTGCGGGTTTTACCTTGATTCCTTGCCATTGGTCAACAGCATATGCGCTAAAGAGTTTTTCATCGCGAATACGAAGCAGGGGATTTACTGGAGTACTATTAACTTCTAAGGGATAGCCTGCTGGACGCAAGATAACCTCTTTGGCTGGAATAATCTGCTGGGTTATAGGATCACCAGGTGTTCGTGAGATTTCAGTAAGCGGTTTACGTGAACGGGATGATTTCTTTGTCTTCAACCAATCGATGCCTCCCAAAAGCAAGCTGTTCGCCTTTGGGAATGGAGAATGATATAAAGTTTCCTGCTGATTTATCGTAAAAAGATTGAGCTGATATGTGATGTCCGCGATTCGTTGTTTCATTGCAATTGAAGTAGAAGACCCAGATGTAATTCGTCAAATTAATCGAATACAGCAAGAGCTTCAGTCCAGTGGGGCTAAACTGAAACTAGTTGAGACTCAAAACCTTCATTTTACACTTCATTTTTTAGGAAACATCGATGAGTCACGAATCGATAATTTATCAGAAATTCTTCAGAAAGTCGAAGGAAACGCGTTTGACGTTGAGCTTGTAGGGGTTGGTTGTTTTCGACCCCAGCGCCCACGCGTGATTTGGATTGGATGCGCCACTGGATCAGACCAAATTATCCAACATCAGAAAGTTCTTGGTCGTGAACTGCGTGTCAATGGATTCCCCTCAGAGAAACGAAAGTATTCACCTCATTTAACAGTTGTACGAGTTCGAAGCGGCTTGAATAAGGAACAACTGATAGAAATCGTCCGAAAAAATGAGAACAAAGAGTTCGGTAAGTTTTTGGTGAAGTCAATCAAACTGAAAAAAAGCACCTTAACGCCTAAGGGACCAATTTATGAGGACCTAGCTGTGAAACCATTGGAAGAAGTTAAGGAAGTCTAGTCGAAATATTAGTGAGTGGGAAAAGCTATGAGAATTCTTGTAACAGGTGCAACAGGGTTTATTGGTCGTCAACTAGTACGCAAGCTGATTGAAGACCAACATGAAGTTTCAGCTCTTGTTCGCAAAACAAGCGATGTACATGAGTTGCCTAAAACCCTCCGTCTCATAGATGGAGATATGCTCGATACTAGTTCGTTAGAAGAGGCAGTTCAGAATATTGATGTTGTCATCCATTTAGCGGCTTATTTTGATTTTTATCCCAAAGACAAAAAACTACTCTATCGTATAAACGTAGAAGGGACTCGGAATCTAGTTAATGCTTGTATTCAAGCTTCTGTATCGCGACTAATCTATATTTCCACAACCGAAGTGATTGGACCAGTTGAAAACCCACCAGGTGACGAGAATTCACCTCTCCGTCCACAATTTGATTACTCGAAAAGTAAGGTGGAAGCTGAAGAAATTGTGAGAGCTAGTTCTTTGGAAACCGGTCTGGACCATGTGATTTTACGACCTACTGGAGTTATCGGAGAAGGTGAGCTTTACACAGTTTTCGAAACCGTCCAAGCAATCAATGAAGGACAAATACCCATGACTCCCGGTGATGGTGAAAAGATCCTTATGTACATATATATGGAGGATGTGATCAGCGGAATTATTACCTCAATTAAATCAGCAAAAGCAAAGAACCAGACAATAATCTTGTGCCCAGACAAAGGTATGACTTACAATGAACTTTTTGAATTCTTAGGAAACGAGTTGGGAGTTGCGCCTCCAAAGAGAAAAGTTCCAACCGCACTAGCTAAACTTGGCATCGGAATTCTGAGTCCCTTCAAGAATCGACAAAAAACGACCTTCCTGTGGCATATGAAAACCGTGCAAAGTATGGATGAAAACCGGGCGTTTTCTAATGCAAAGGCAAAAAAGCTTCTTCAGTGGACGCCAACAACCTCAATGCAAGAAGCATTGAAAGAATCAATTGCATGGTATTACAAGCACGGGTATCTCGAGGATAAACACGAAGAACTGTAAGAACCGGAACCAACATGCTCAGCATGTAAAATCAAGCACAAGGGTTGTAGGAATACATCTTCCTGGAAAAGACATTAAAAGGACTTGTGAATTCTAACAGCAAGTCTATGGGCCGGTGGTCTAGATCCCGACCGGCAGCTGCCTTTGGCTAGAATGGTATGATGCCTGCCTGGGGCGTGGTTACTAGTTATTTAGTAACCCTCTTTCAGGTGATCCCGCGTTCAAATCGCGGCCGGCCCACCACTTCCTTTTAGGTTTCTACTGATTGAAGGCCCACCATGGTTTGAGAAGCGTTTTGATTTCCTGTAGAAGTGTTTCCAGATATTTGTTTATGCGTGGGTCTTCGTCTGGAGGTTTTTCTTGGATAGGGTCACCCTGATTACTCATAGCAATGAGAGTATTGTATATCGATTCAGCCAAGGCTTGTAAATCATAACCTCCTTCTAAGAACATGATTACTTGATTTTGACAATGTTTCTGGGCAGCCTCCATGATTACTTTTGTAGCCTCGTAGTAAGCTTCTGCACTGAATTGGAGATTGGTGAGGTAATCACGGAAATGAGCGTCATACCCAGCAGAAACAAGGATGGCTGTTGGCTGAAATTGCTCGACGAGTGGAGGAAATAGTGTAGTGAGACCTTTGAGAAAGGACAGGTCTGTAGTTCCTGGTGGGAGTGGGAGATTGATATTGAATCCCTTTCCAGCCCCTTCTCCTAGTTCATCTGGATATCCTGAATAACCTGGATAAAGAGTCCGCCCGTCTTGATGAAAGCCAAGATAGAGGATATCAGATTCTGTAAAATGGATTTCTTGGGTACCATTTCCATGGTGGGCATCAATATCAAGAATTAAAACGCGACTATCAGGAACTGTGGCTGTGATGTGGCGGGCGAGAATGGAGATATTATTGAATAAACAAAAGCCCCTGGCAGATTGTTCATTCGCATGATGGCCTGGAGGACGGACAAGAGCAAACGCGTTGTCGATTTTTCTTGCTTGAATTTGTTCCCAAGCCGTGATACCGGCTCCTGCCGCCAAAATGGCAGCATTGTAGGAACCCTTCGAAGTTCTGGTGTCAGCATCTAATCGTGCTTCTCTTTCTGAGGCATTCTGAATGAGATCGATGTAATCTTTGGGATGAACCCGTTCCAGTTCATGGGGTTTGACTGCAGAGGGGGATTGTAAAACAACTCCATAATCCGTGAAGACCCTTTTTTCTTCTAAAAACTTCATGACAGCGGTCAAGCGTTCTGGGCATTCGGGGTGGCTAAAACCCATTTCGTGTTTGAGAAAAGCGGAATGATAGAATAAACCAGTCGGCACATTGACAACCTCGGTATAATTGGAAGAATTTAATCCAGAGTTAATTGCGTCTGACGAGAGGTTTGTCGTCGCGTGTCCTTTAACGCTTGTTCTTCTTCTGGATTGACTACCCCACCACATTGCTGTTTAATTGAAAGTGCTATTTGGGAACCAATGGCTGGTACAGCTGCTAATTGATTTAATGGAGCATCGCGAATTCGATTCTTTGAAATAAATCCAGCTCTGAAGAGAAACCTTGCTCGAACTCGACCAATACCTTGCAGTTCGACTAAATCGGTGAGTTCGCGCCTTACTCCGTATCTTGTTCGTAACTCTAACTCTTCGAGATCGGAAACGGCTGTTTGATAGCCAAATATCGGTGCAAGCTCGTGACAGGCATAAAGGAGCCATTTTTGTGTGTCTACTAATCGGAGGAGGTCTCCTGATCCGATCTTGAATTGGCTGATAATTTGATCTTCGGGAAGCTCTTCAATCCAAGCTTTGACTAACAGGGCAGTTTTTAGCTCAGCCAGAAAGAACTCGTACTGTTCTCTATGATACCGCGGATCAGGTATTGGTGTTAGAAATTCATCAATATGCTCGATTACATAATCATGAAAACGTTCATCTTCTCCACGTCGCAGATAGAGATTTGCCATATCGGGTGTATGACAAATTAGATGTAGAAAAGACACATCTGTGGTGTTCTCATATTGTTTTACTGCTTTGGCAAGTCCATCACGTATGATTACAGCAGATTTTGGATCGATATACAACTGAGACACACGCCGTCCAAAAGGTGTTGCAGATAAGCGCTTTCCTTTTTGTTCAAGGAGGGTTTCATCTTTGAGGAAGTTGACAATGAGATCTATCATGTATTCAACTTCATCGGGGTCTCGTTGATGCCCGAAGAATGTTTGTCTAATAAAATCCATTATGCCATCTTTGTCTGATGCATAATTCATTGCTATTGTTGAAAGCACATGACTCCGGAGTGCGGATTCGCTGGCAAGTTTAGAAATTATGCTTTCAGGTGTTCCAAGTGTGTAGTAATCCAGAAGAAAATCACGTTCGCCTTCATTTCGAGAGATGAGAATTGCGGTTCCGGTGGTATCATATTTCGGTCTTCCGGCACGTCCTGCCATCTGTTTATATTCTAAAACAGGAATTGGTTGGTAGCCCTCAATTCTATCAAATCGGCGGTATTCCTGTATCACTACGACTCTGGCAGGCAAATTGACGCCCGCCGCAAGGGTCGGAGTGGCACAAACGACTTTAATCAGATTATTTCGGAATGCCTCTTCAATGAATTTGCGTTCAGAGTACCGAAGCCCTGCATGATGAAATGCAACACCTGAGCGAATAAGACGAGTAAGTGTTTCTGTGACCTGTGTGACTTCACCTATATGGAGTAGTTTTTCAGACAAGTCACTCAATTTTTTCTGTTCGGTCTGTTTTAATCTTGGTGCGGTTATCGAGCTAAGTTTTTGTGCGGTTCTCACTGCTGATCTACGCGTATTCAGAAAAGCAAGTAATTGCCCTTTCTTCTTAAGAACCTGGCGTGTAATATCACCAATAGGAAATGAAGTTACAGGAGTGTAGTGCGCCTCTTCCCCTTCTGCGAAGAAAACGCGCCCCTCATGATAAACCCCCTCGCGGAGTGTTACCGGTCGCCAATCACTAACAACTGCTTGTCCATTGAGCCATTCAGCAATCTCATTAGCATTATCTACAGTTGCACTTAAAGCTAGAATCTGAGCATTGGGTGCAAGTTGTCTTAATCTAGCGAGAACTACTTCGAGTGTGGGACCACGTCCTGGATCATTGATTAAATGTACTTCATCAGCTACAACAATGGCAATGTCTGCCATCCATTTTGCCCGATGACGCAATAAGGAATCAGCACGTTCATTGGTACAGACGAGAAGATCATAAGCACCGTACTTTTCTTCAACAGTATCGTAATCTCCAGTTGTGATTCCCACATTCACGCCTAATTCAGAATATGTGCGAAACTCGTCATATTTTTCGGAAGCTAAAGCACGAAGGGGACAAAGATACAAGGCCTTGCCACCCTGCTCAACAATTGCTTTAAGCATACATAATTCAGCGATGAGTGTTTTTCCAGAGGCTGTGGGGATTGCTAATACGATATTTTTTCCGTCAAGTATTCCTGTTTTGATTGCTTCTTGCTGAGGAGGGTAAAGTGTTGAGATACCCTTATCTTTAAAGTATTTTTTAATCGAAGCTTGAAGGGGCAAATTGGCTATCCGTTTTATGGCTTGTTCCCACCTTTGATTATGCGCCTTTTATGTACTTTAAGCGCCCGGGGCGTGGTTCGAAGATTAAGCCGTCTTTGTCCCGGAGTTGAATAACAGCCTGGCGAACGAAGGTGGCGGAAATGCCGTCCAACTCTGCGCGTTCTTCCAGTTTCTCTATTGGGACGCCCCCAGGGGTTTCTTTTTCGAGTTCTCGAATCATGGTTAGAATTGCTTGGAGTTTGTCTCGTTGCGACTTGGCGCGTCCTATCATGATATTATCGATGTCGTATTGACCTGTTTCGCTATCGAATCCGACTTGTTGTAATGAGACTTGGACTAATCGAACGGATGCTTGTGCATCCTCTGCTAGAACTTTTTCACGGAGAGCCATTTTTGCATGGGCTTCGGTGAGTCGGATGAGAGATTCGAGTTGACGTGCAGTTATCGGTACTGGTGCGTTCTCACGTTCTCCGGATTTTCGCATACCTAGGTAGAAATCTTTGAGAACGTTCAGTGCCTCATCGGTAAGCACTGGGGAGATGCTTCGACGTGCATAGGCGATGTATTTTCTCAGTAAATCCGCTTGTATTGGGGGATCCTTGGTATGCCCGCCTTTTTTGTGAAGAGAGATGATATGCTCTGCTGTCCGCTCATCACGTTCAGCTTCAGGTAAATCGGTGAGTGTAAAGATTAAGTCGAATCGCGAGAGGAGTGTGACGGGAAGATTCACATTTTCCGCAAAGGACCGCTCAGCAACGTAACGTCCTAAGTTAGGATTGGCAGCAGCCAAGATCGCTGTTCGAGCATTAAGAGTTGCAACTATCCCCGCCTTAGCAATGGAGACCGTATTATGAAGTAATAAACCATGGCTAATTAAACGGTGATTGGGTTCGATAGTTAAGTCGTACACATAAGGACAAGCCCATTCATCAGAATTCGGAATTTTATCAATACCCTTTATCCTTAGACACCGCAAATCACTAGAAAGGGTAGAAATCAACTCTTCTAAGCTGATTTCGATTGCGTTCAACTCGGAATGTATTTCATTCATGACAATATCCAGCGTACTCTGACGAAGTTTGTCTGAATAGCCACCTCGTTCAATATAGTCGATAAAAGAGCGGGAGCGGGTAATTTTCTTTGCAGCTGTTTCTTGAGACCACCGTAGAATACCTCTCGCATCACGGATTGAATGGATTGGAGTATTTGCCATCAGCCTTGCCTTTTGAAGAGCTGTCTTAATTTCCTCAATATGCTTGAGAAGAAGTGTTCGAGTAATGCCATGGTTCTCTTTAATGGCACGATAGAATGTCCCTTTGTAAGTCACTCCAACTCGTTGAAGTAGTTCCTTTACCTGAACACCATATTCTGGTGGAAACACGTCATGGTTATGATTTGATTTTCTTGAGCGTTCAATTATTCTCTTAATTCTCTTTCTTCGTGGATCCCATTCTTCGATGATAGTGTCGAAGAATAAAGGAAGACTCGTTCCGCGAATATAGACTTTGTAGGAGTCATTGAATGAATCAAAGATAATTCGACTTTGAAGTTGAAGACAGAGTAGCAAATCTTGGTAATCAAATGCAAGGTCTTTTGATGAGGTTCGATAACAAAGCCCTTCAGATTCTAAACTTCCGTCTCCAAGAAAAGCTGCTTGGAGAAATTGCCTTACTACTTCTTCACCTGACACAAAGACATGTGGAGGAGCACGTTTTTTCTTAGCTAGTTTCATGAGTTCTGGGAAATTAGTTTGAAAGAAGTCTCTTAATTTTGCAGAAACATATCTCAGAGTACGATTTTCTTTGACATAGTCGATGGCTTCAAGACCAAATTGATCTCTCATCAAACCAAGTAAATCATTAATAATATCACCATTGGTATTCCCGAATCCTAGTTCTGCAGAGGTCCCGTTGTATGAATAACCTTCTGATACAAAATATCCAAGAATTCGAGCAAGGTTTGTGTTCACTCGTTCTGGAAAATCAATTGGTTTTGCATTGTAATGGGATGGTATATCAGAAGTTAGAAGTGCCCCTGGATTATGTCCACAAGGCATTCTTCTCGGGGCAGGTACAAAATCATTGATTTGAACTTCGGATGTAGGCTTAGTTACAATTTTTCCTCTCTCAAAAATGAACAGGGGATGCTCTGGTGTGACAACAATATTTCGCCCGTTGGAGTATGTAATGCGATAGAAAAATTCAGGAGCGGCATGTCTACTAATTCTATCAACAGAGATTTTCTGAACCTTGTTTTGCACAAGAGTAAAGACCTCAATATCAAGGCCCTGTCCATCTAAAATTTCACAATCAATTCCCTGTGTAACATTGTCATAATTTTGATTGAACAAATCGTCGACAAATTGTCCGATTTCGATTCTTGATCCGTTGGACAAGAGAAATTCCGTGGATGGATGATAACTATGTTGTTCCATTGCTTCGTGTATTGCGGTTCGGTCTTGGGGTCGCATTTTGTCGAATTCGTCGATGCACGCGGTTCCCCGATCAGCTAGAACGAGTGCACCTGCTTCGAGGGCGAAGCCTTCGGTATCGGGGTCACGGAGTACTGCGGCGGTGAGTCCAGCGGCGGTTGATCCTTTTCCTGAGGTGTACAGTCCACGTGGAGCGAGTTGGGCTACGTATTTGAGAAGTTGGCTGTTGTGAACGATAAGATTACCGTGGGCTAAAACGAAATGACCATCTGTTGTTGCAATATCGTAGACGGTTGTTGGTTGGTTGATTTCTTCGATGTGTGTGATTGGATCCCAGAATATTTCGGAATGGGCTAAGGTGTGTAACCAAGAAAGCGTGGGTGAGTGTGTTTGAGATGATTTGAATGATGAAAGTTGTGTGATAAGCTTTTGGAGATATTTTCGTCCAACACGTTGTCGTTGGGTTTTTCCTCTCAATTCAGCAAGGAATGCACGAGCCCATGTTCCTCTTTGACTTCGAATTCCAAGCTCTTTGTAAGCATCATTGAGAAGCTGCCCAAAGTTCGGTATGATATCTCTACTCTGATATCTACTTCGCATCTGAAGTACATCTACCAAATCTTCAAGTGCTCTTTGTTTGGATTCTGAAACAAGTTTAACGTGTTTGCTAAATTGGATTATATCTTCAGATTGAATTCGAATCTGATAGTAAATTCTACCCTTGTAGGGTCCTTTGGTGACCATTCGTTCTTTAATTGTAGTAAAAATGTCAAGTGTTGCCAAGAGGTCGCTAACCTGATAGGCTAGGTTCTTGCTGACTGTAGTAGCAGAAATTGCAGTCCCATTCGAATCAATTGTTCCATCGCCAGAAAAATACCCTGACAATAATGCACATCTGAATGTATAAGGAGTGCTAAGGAGTTGGTTTGGAATTTCCTTTTCTTCCGCTCCAGAACCAAATTTTTCTTTAAACCACTTAGCTAAACTTGATTGACAAAGCAAAACACCTTGATTGAAAATGGATGCTTTTCCAAAGGTAGATTTCAGATCTTGTGCAATTGAATTGATGATTAATTTGTCTAGATTCGAAAACCGGATTGATGTCCCTTCGACATTGCCTTCAGCCAGATAAAATCCAATAACCCGTCCTGTGGAGTTATCTAGCTTGATTGCTTCAGGAAACCAACTCGTGTCATATTTCCCTCTTAGCCATGACCCTTCAGGTAATGATATTGTTCCATGAATTATGGAACCCATTGTGTTTGGAGTTATTTTTGATATGGTTGCAGCTTGTCTAGCACTTATTTCCCCTAGTTTTATCTGTTCTATTTGGCTGCTAAGTAAATTAGTACTGACTAACTCATCCTCAGGAAATGCTGAAGCTAAATCGATGACATTTGTTGCACTTTCTATCCTTGTTTTTCTAGCGACTGGTAAGTAAACGCCTATCTGAAGATTATTTGCTTCAAGGACTTTTAATTGACCACCTGAAATCGTAGTAAATGAGTGGTCGGGAGTGGCTAATACTGTTCTTCCTGATCTTGTGCTTATCTTGACGAGTTTAGATGTTGGGTGCCGACTAACTTCATAAATTCTTGATTTCTGAATTTTCAAGGAGCATGGATCCATTGCCTGTGTAAAAATGGATTTTGAATCAGGTAGTGGTAGAACGCCTGTATTGTTATTTTCAATGATTTCATCTGGAAGGTCTTTCATTAGTTTATCGACAAAAGAACCAATCGATTCAGTTGCCCATTGAATGCCATCATTTTCTTGAATCCCCACGTAGATCCGTTCTGATCCATGTACGCTCTTTGCAGTTCCTGGGTCCCCGACGAGGAGGATGTTGGAGTCGCCTCGGATTTTGACGCCGTCGGCTAGGACTTTGCTTACGCCTCCGAAGAGGAGGAGGCATACGGCTTCTTTGATGTCGGTGAGGCCGTAGATGGAGGGGGCGATGGAGTTGACGATTTTTCGATGAACAAGTGGATCCTGAGCAAGTTCTCGGATTTTTTCTTCTTCTTTAGGTTCGATTTCGACGCGGTCGGCTTCTCTTTCGGAGACTGCGACGTAGTTGGTGGCGAGAAATACACTAAAGGTGGGTGCTTTTCGTCTTGTCCGAGCTGTCGTATCTTGGGTTGAGCGTAAGATTCCGACTACGCGACATGGGTCCCCAGGGCGGGCGATATCAACTAGGTCATCTTGAAGTATGCAATCAAGGGCTCGGGGTAAAGCACCAGGTGGCAATTCCTCAGGTTTTTCTTGTAGTCGAATTTTTTGCCAGTCAACAAATTTGGAACGTTCAGGGATAAGATCAAACGGGCCTTTACTACGACAGGCATCATTCGTACAGAGAGAAGGAGCAATGAATTGATTGCCTTGTTGGACTTCAATGACTTCTTGGCATTGGCGACATTGAAATAAACCCAATACAAGAAGCGGCTTCACATCGCTGACGCGCGTAACTAGGGCATCAACCATGATAAGTTGCCCAATATGCTCTGCACGAATGAAACGAACAGAAACCCGATCGGGAACTTCTTTAAACCGTGCATGAAGGTTCTCAATAGTTTCAGAATAATCGGAATCAACAACACGTAGAATGCGCCGAATTGCAGCCGATGCAGCATCGATTGCGCGTTGAGGATTTTCTTTCGTCGCTGTAGCAAGTTCTGGATCGAACATAAGAAGGTGATTGAAGTCTATCGAAATCGAAATATCCTTCTCCAAGCTGAGGCGGGCGATAGCGTCGTTATACGGAGTTTCACCATCTTCGGTTTTGTACGATTTTAGAAATTCCTCATACCGAGTAATGTAATCAATCTCTTCAGTCACGAGTCTCGATCTCCATTACATCCTTTTGCCAATTGCGTAAAAGAATAACGAGTCTATCAAAGAGCCATTGTTCTTCTTCGGTCATTTTCTTTTTCGTTTCTCGGAGTCTTTCTTCGCGTAAGGATAATTTCATTATCTTGAGAAGTCGGTTGTCAATAAGGTCGCGAAGTAGTGTTTCCATTTTAGATTGGGCAGCAACCCGTACATCGTTCGGGGACTTTTTGTTTTGTTGTGAAAGGTGTTCAATTGCGGATCGAACTTGAAAATAGTAGTTTGGGGTCAATGTTTGGAGTACCGGCTCTCCTGTTTCTCGCCAAAGGGCTTTTTGTAAATCAGGGACGCCTAAATCTGGAGCCTTCATTTGTGCCATATTAGTTGAGGTTAGAACCGCGGCGACCCAGCGCGGAACATCAAATTCCCGCCCTTTTTCCACTGGTCCGAAAGTGCTATCATTGACTGTAAACTCGTCAAGAGTCTTTGTAGCAATAACTGTTACTGTGGCGTTCTCGTATTGGAACCAGAGCGCCTTTTTCATGGTTTGTGTTGTCATGAAGCTTCCCGCATTTCATATCTAATTAGTCAAAGTTGCTTTCTTGTGATTGACGGCGTTGTAGGATTTCACCAACACGTTCGTCGAATACTTCGACAGGGATATCCATTAGGGTTAATCGTGCACGGCGTCCTCGTTTTCCAGTCCCTATTCCTTCTACTACCTTTCCAATAATGCCTAAAGTTACGAGTGCATCGATGGTTTTTCGAAAAGTGGGAAGGGCTTGTTTTTTTACCGCGAATTCTTCACAAATGAGTTGATACCGCTCATAAACCTTCACGATTGTTGTTGAACTAGATCTGTTAGCTTTTAATTCACGTGTGAGTGCTGCTAGAACGAGTATTTCTTGGTCACGGAGACCATAGAGTACATCAGATCGTAATTCCGAGTAGACCTCTTGTTTTGCTCTACGAATCAGGTCTGGTGTAATCGGACGAACGTTATATCGGTCCGCTGCCTTTCCAGCCAAATACATCATTTCAATACCATGTCGAGCATTCTGTGTTGATGCGGCGATGTTAGCAACCATACGAACGATCTCATCCGGGACTACGTTTTTGTGGAAAGCTAGTTCTGTTCGATATTTGAATATCTTATAGAGTTCGTCTTGGTCATAAGCAGGCATATCTATACGATCATGAAGCCGACCTGAAAGGGGAAAACTTAGAGTGTTTTGCCAATCGACTATACGACAGGCTATTAGAGTAGAGATGAATGCTTCGCCATGTTTAGCAACTTCACTCGCGTGAATAATACTGAGTAAGTCTTGCCCGAGGAGATAGGCTTCATCGAGACATAAGACTAATCTTATGTTTTCACGAGAAAGCCGTCGATTAATCATTGTTGTGATTTCTTCATCAGAAAATCCACGGCTTGTTACTTTGAACCGTTCTGTGAGTAGGTCTCGTAGGATGGCACTTTTTGTTCTAAACATAAAGCAGTCATAGTATTCGAACCTAACTTTGATACCGCGTTTTGCAGCAGCCTTTTCGAGTCCCCTTCCGAAATAGCGAATGGAGACAGTTTTTCCAGTTCCTGGTTTACCAACAACAGCAACGTTTACTGCATAAGCGCCATCTTTGTTGAGTAGGGGCTTGAATGTATGACTCAACCGGACTATCTGATTTTCACGATTTGGTAATTCAGGAGGTACAAATGCTGGGTGAAGAGTCTCCTCATTCTTGAAAACTGAGGCACCTAATAATGCCTTTTCGATGATATTCTCGCCCACATGCGCACCCTCGAAACAGTCAATCATGGAAGACTAGCCGCTTCACTGCACGAACTGAAGTTGCCGTCCATAAAAGGATTTTCCACACTTACGTAAAACTGACTCAGCGTGTAGCACGCGGAAGTAGAATTACTT
The DNA here is from genome assembly GCA_016550425.1 of archaeon. Next base: position 762 of record JABXGS010000173.1, on the reverse strand, counting down.
CTTTCGTTTTTCTTTGCCTTTCTTTCCGAGCCACCACTCAAGATAGTCGCGACGTCGTTGAGACTTTTCTCTTTCTGCATCATCTTCGCGAAAAGAGGAGCGCTGTTCATCCCAGAGTCGGTCGAGTTCTGCACGGGATACAGCAAGTCCACATCGTTGACATACTTGACGGCTGCTCTTGGGATCGAATTTCATCGTTCCTGCACATTCGGGGCAGCGGGCCAAATCTTTGCACCTAGTTTAGTGGTATTGTGAACTAGCCAATGTGGTGTTTTAACTCTTTGTGTCAAAGGACAGTAACAGCCTTAGCAAGATTCCGCGGTTGGTCAGGGTTATGTCCACGCAAGATTGCTGCATAATAGGCTAGTAGTTGGAGTGGAACAACATAACTGATTGGTGAGAAGAAGAAAGAAGGAAGCATAGGTAGCGTTATGGCATGGTCGCTAAGAGTGATGAGTTCCTGATCATCTTCTGAGCACAGGGTTATGATCTGTGCTCCTCTGGCTTTCATTTCCATGATGTTCCCTTCTAAGTGGCGCCGGGTAGTATCATTAGGGGCGACGAATACTACAGGAAAACCGGATTCTACAAGTGCAATGGGTCCGTGTTTGGATTCGCCTGCTGGATATCCTTCTGCATGAACATAGGCGATTTCTTTAATTTTGAGTGCTCCTTCCATGGCGGTAGGTGTGTTGATACCTCGTCCAAGAAAGAAGAAATTTGATTTTGTGATGTACTCTTGGGCAGTTTCCTTAATCATAC
>JABXGS010000172.1 GCA_016550425.1 archaeon | reverse complement strand
TCATTTCTCTTGTTGGCGCTAGCATCTCCCTTGCAGTTTTTGGATTGGCCAATGTAATCGTTCTTTTATTCATTGCACGAGCCGCCGAAGGCTTCTTCACAGCAGGATTATGGCCTTCAAGTGATGCACTTGTTTCCGATATAGTTCCAGAAGAGAAACGAGGAACCGCATGGGGAACACTGCTTGCAGGACGTACAACTGGTATGATTTTTGGCCCAACACTTGGTGGGCTTCTTGTCTTCTATTTTGGTCTTCGTATTCCCTTTCTTATCAACGCCGTTCTGGCAGTCATAGCTTTTGTCCTTTGTTTGCTCTTTATCCGAGAGCCCTCACATGAATATCAAAACATGTTTGCAGTGCAAAAAACAAAGGAAGACGACTCATCAATCTTTGAAAAAATCCGAGATGGACTTCGTGCTTATCGAACGGTTCTGCTCATTGGAGGAACTACACTTGCAGTAGCCTTAATCATTCGGTTCACACGGATTTTCACCATTGCCACAATGGAACCGATGTTTGCCATTTATACTACAGATCTGCGAACCTTTGGATTTTCTCCAATTGAGCTGGGTCTCTTTTTCTTCTTTTTTGCCACCTCCAACGCGATTTGTCAGCTGATATTTGGGCGACTTTCAGATACAGTTGGCCATGAGCTACCTATGGCACTCTCCGGCATCGTTTCAGCATCAGGCTTATTTATCTCAATGTTTGTGACATCCAGGAGTGAACTCTATATGGTGGCTGTGTTATTGGGTATGGGGGGTGCGATGGCGCTTCCCTCATCTACTGCTGTTGCAGCTAGCACGGCTTCTCCAACTCAACGAGGACGCGTTATGGGATTGATGGGCATGGCAGGTAGTGCAGCGCGAGCTACCGGACCTATTCTTGGAGGCTTCTTCTATGCATATATCCTTGCTCTGACCGATTCACCGTATCAAGCAGCCTTTATTCCACTAGCGATTGCTATTATCACTAGTCTTCTGGGAACAATTGCGGTTCTTCCACTAATGGCGAAATCTCGCAAGGCAAATAGCACAATTGCTCCAACACCAACAAACGGAAAATCCTTTGAAGAAGAATAATGCCTAGTCTCTTGGATTAATATGAGCCAAGAGCTGTGGGACACCAAAGAGAAACTAACAATATTAATCGTAGAAGCGCACCCCGACGACGCGACATTCTTTGCTGGTGGCACTATAGCTAAACTTTCAAAGCTTGGTCACAAAATTGTAAACCTCTGCACCACCTATGGCGAGAAAGGCACACTAGATTCAGCCATGACCAGGGAAGAAATGATAGAAATTGAAAAGCACGAATCCCAGCATGCGGCAAAAATCCTCGGGGTGGAACAGATTCGTTACCTTGAAATTCCTGATGGAGAAATAATTGCCGGGCTTGAACTTCGTCAATCTTATACAGAAGTACTACGCCATGTTCGCCCTGATTTGGTCTTTAGCTTTGATCCCAATGACCCTTATGATCCCCATGCAGATCATCAAGCGGTGGGACGGACTATCTATGAGGCAAGCTATACGAGCCATTTTCACCTCTATTTCCCCGAACAGATTGAACGAGGGTTAAAGCCCCATATGGTAACAAAGTTCTTTGGATGGAATAGCCCAAATCCGAATACCTTTGTAGATATCAGTGATACTTTGGAAACAAAGATACAAGCGCTCTTAGCCTATGAAAGTCAAATGCAGATGCTCTTAGAAGAAACAAAGCAACGAGTCTTAAATGCGGGATTGTCAGTGCCAATCCTGGAAACTCTTGACTGGCAAGACGTTTTTCGTGCATGGATAACATTATCTGCTCAAGCAACCGGAAAAGAAGCTAATCTCCGATATGCCGAAGGATTCAATGGTTTATGCTTCACTGCAGCTGGTATTATCTCGGAATTATTCAGCTTCGATACTAAGAAAGTAGACTAATTGGTGTTGAAATCATTCGAAATTGAACATTTTTAGGGAAGTTCACTTCCGAGTGTGTGCGGTGTGAATCCATGAATGGCTGGGACCATGTATTCTTTACAACTATTATCTTCATCATTGGATGGATTTTACTAGGATGGATTGCTTCCATCCTGGGTTGGATTTTGCCTGCAGGCTTAAGCTTCTGGTTTTTCCTAGTAGCCTGGGTCGGCGGGATTTTTCCTGACTTCGACATCCATTGGAAACCACTTCTTGGTCATCGATCGATCATCACCCACAGTATATTAGCTCCGTTAATGATTGTCACTCTCTTCATTACACCAGTGTACTTACTCGGCTGGTGGACGCTAATCGACCGTTATTTCATCGCTATGTTCTTACTCGGGTGTGCCTGTCATCTCTTCCTCGATCTTGCCCCAAGCACACGATCAGTTCTAAATCGCTGGTTGAAGAATCCCTTGGAAGCATTCGTATACATTGAAAAGGGGCTGAAAGCCCCGCCTGGAAACATCACCTATGTTCCAAAGCAATATGAAAAGGGGTGGCTCATTGGAAACGGAGTGGCATTAGTAGCCTTCGTTATATGGGCACTTCTCTTCATTTTTCCAGCACTCGGGCTTTGAGAGCTTCTGCAAGTAACTCCATGACATCCATGACATTCAAAGTCTTCGAATCTTTGCCTGACTGAGTTTCGGTAAAATGTAGTTTGCAGTTCGGACAGGCCGAGATTAGATATTGAGTCTTTGTGGTCTGAGCATCTGATACTCGACGTCTAGCGATTTCTTCAGCCAGGTCCGGAAAGGTCTTGGGCAACGCGCCCCCACCACCACAACAGTCAGCGTACTCCCGGTTATGTGGAAATTCTGTAAGTTGAGTGCCTGGTATTAGTTTGAGTAATTGCCGGGGTTGCTCGTAAACTCCAAGTTCACGCCCCAAATGACAAGGATCATGATATACTAGTTTAGCCAGATCTGATGTAATGATTTTTGAGAGAAGTGGTGCTAGTTTCTTTCGATACCTGATGAGGAATTCGGTGATATGATATATCCGGACTTTCTTAGGTAAGGATACGCCAAGGCGAGGATAATCCTCCCTAAGAGCACGTGCACACCCTGGGCAAGTTGTGATGACGGTTCGCGCATTTGAATGAGTAATAGCATCAATATTCTGTACCGCGAGTTTCTTAGCTGTTTCAGTAAACCCAGCTCGGATGAGAGGAGAACCACAGCATACCTCGCTTTTATCTCCTGTGAGAAAATTATGGTCTAAACCCAAGGAATGCAGAACTTGTTGAGTCGCTAGCGCGATTTCGGGATGCCGATAAGCCGTAGTACAGCCCACATAATAGACAAGTTCTGCATTTGGGGTGGCATTCTTTAGTGCGGTTGTGAGTTTGGCAAAGCGATCTCCATGGGATTCACCATAAACATTCTTGTATTCTGTAACTTTGTTATCAAGATCCAAGGTTCCTAGGGGTGCACGGTGTTCTTCAACTACAATTTCACGGGCAAATTCGATGATTTGGGGAAGTTCATGACGGGGTTTACACCAAGCTTTACAGGCTCCACAGAGATTACACTGGTAAAGACGATCAACGGCTGCTTCTGTGAGTGCACTTTTTCCTCCACGGTATAATTCGATAATGAGTGCACGCCCAATTGGACTACAGGCATCGGAGCCAGTTATCAGATGTGTTGGACATGAGTGGCGACACATCCGGCTACATAGACTGCAGAGCCGACTAATTTTGGCATAGTCTCCTAAGGAGGTTGGTGATTTTGCTGAAGTCAAAATGAACTACTCTCCGTATTCTTTTGTGTAATGCTTTTACCGAGTCCAAGCTTACCCGGATTTAGGATATCATTTGGGTCAAGATAGCTCTTGATAGCTTGAAGAAGGGCAAATCCAACCGGTCCATGTTCAGTTTGCATCCAGGGTGCTTTTAGTAGACCCACACCGTGTTGATGGCTTAGAGTGCCCCCCATTTTATGGGCAGCTTCAAGACCGACTTGCCATACCTCAGTGTATTTCGCTTCAACCTCTTCTGCAGTTCCTGCATGACCGATGAAGATAACGTAAATGTTGCCCCCGTCAGGGTAAAAGTGTGAGAAGTGACTCATGGTGCTGACGCCGGTTGCTTCGATGGCTTCGCGCATCGCCCAATACATTCTTTCAAGGTTGATATAACTGGCAGCCACATCAAGAACATCGTAGAGCATGCCTGGTCCCATATTCAGGCTAGAAGGGTAGTACAAGTCGAAGCGATTCTCCCACCAGTGTTTCGATGGTCCCGGACCTAGAGCCTCAGCGTCCCCCTCAAGACAAAGTTTCTTCACGGTGCGTTGTTCGAGACGTACAAGCGCTTTAGTGGCACTATACATGAGGTTTAGGACACATGCACCTTCTGGGGGTGATTTGAAGTGACCTAAGACAAAGCGAGTTTCATTTTCATCGTATAACCTAATTAAGGCAGGCTTGAGATCATTACGAAATATTTGCTTTACTGCTGTCATCCCTGATGTGAGGTCAGGGAAAAGATAGGAAGCAAACTTGGTTGCCTGAGGGCGCGGGGCGATACGCAATGTCATCTCGGTGATAATACCATAGGCACCTTCAGAGCCGATAAACAATTGTTTAAGATCAGGACCCATTGAGGAGCGGGGAACCGCTTTGGTTTCAAGTAAATCTCCATTCGGGAGCACCACTTTGAGTCCAGTGATGAGATCTTCAATTTTCCC
>JABXGS010000171.1 GCA_016550425.1 archaeon | reverse complement strand
TAGCAGCCGTCTATACAAGCATTGAGAATCTACCATTCGCGGATTCAAACGACCATGAATGGATTGCAGATTACTGCAAAATTTGCGGGATATGTATCAAGCAGTGTCCGCCAAAAGCAATACTGGAAGACTCCATACTGCATGATTCAGGTCGAATAACCAATATCTCTCAACAGGATTGTTTCGAATACTTTGCACAGTACTATGGGTGCTCGGTTTGTGTGAAGGTATGTCCATTTTCAGAGAGCTCTGATGCATATGAACGACTAAAGGCTGTAACAGAGAGATGATGATGCACATTGAGTGATGACAATGACATCCGGATTTATCTTAGTAATACCTGAAAAGCGGTAGCTCTCTTTCCACATACACCTTCGGTATTAATCTTACAAGCGAAATATGTGGTTAGAAAGTTAACCTGCAAAAATTAGTATGCACTGCTGCGTACCCGCAAAGACTAAAGAAGGCGTTCTTGGGAGCGATAACCAGATAATTTTTTCCGGAGTTTTCTTGGCTGATAACGGGAAAAAGTCAGCTGCAGCCTTACCCTGTCATCGCTCGTGAAAGGTCTGCCAATGCCCAAACACCGAAGATAAATTATCTTCTGCAAGGATGCTAAAGGGGCTGTTACAGAAGAACCCCTTAGACAGCGTCGTTTATCTCACCGAGTTCCCAGAACACTTAAATCGCAGCAACAATGATTTATCAACAGTTCAGAGGGAATTGGGCTGAAAAAATGGAAGAGTGCATTACTCGTATTAAGTATCACAGTTATTCTCTTTGGTTTACCCCTTATCTCTGCTTATTCAACGCCTGTTACTGCACCACTAGTTGTGCTTTTTGGAGAAAGCGAAGGAGAAATTGCAGTTGCGAGTATGATATTAAGTGAATTCCCGAATTCAATTATCGTCAAATATGGGAGTCCCCATTTTTCACTGATTTTTTGGAGAGCCATCTCTGATGTCATCTATGTTGCACACGGATCGGAGAAAGGAGTTGCAATTGGCTCACATGAAATCCATTGGACCGATTTTGCTAGGCTGGCACTATGTACACCTTCAGGACGCCAATATTTTGCTTCGTGCTATTCACAAGAAGCAGCACAATTCGTCTCAAGTATTAGATCGAGGTCTCTTATTCTGGGGTTCGATGGAGTTGTAGATGCAGAATTAGCATCACTTTGCATAATAGCACTAATGCATAGTTCCAGAGGGAATTTAGAACTAGCAATCAATAGTTTCTTTCAATTCTTCGAACTCGTCGTGGCAAAAGCCCTCATCCCTAAGCAATATCGATTCCTTCCCCTAGCAGTAATTGATCTAGCGTACTTCCAAGCACCCTGGTGGGTTTCTGGATTTGGATTCACTGCTGGATTCGTTGATGGCAGGGCAACGCTTGGTGGCGCCTATTACAGCGGCAATTGGTATAGTGGAAGCTATGTGATGGCGATGTCTGGACCCTATGTTCTTACCATACCTGGGAATGGGGTTCCCGCGCTTCATCAGTCAGCACTTCCATATGCCATTGCTAGTTGGTTGGCCTGGGCAACGGGCCAATGGTATTCTGATCCTTATGTGTACTATATGACGATAATACTCAGCTCAAACCAGCGGTTTATGCTTGCGGTACCAGCATTTGCCTCAGCTATGATTTACTTTGTCTCCTTCGGATCGTCTCTTGGCTCCCTCCTCGGTCTATTCGTTGCCCTTGTTCTAAGCCTATTCAACACCTTTCTGAGTTTAATCTCCCCATATATCCCATTCGTGCAAGGTTTTCTGAATGACCCTGGAGTTCACACAATTTTCACATTGATATTAAATTTCATTGACCCAGGCTCGTTCTTTTATTCGCTTTTAGCGTGGGATATCTGCCGCCCACGATAGTAGTAAGGTGAGCAAATGTTAAAACAAGATTTCGTTGCCATTGCGTTGTATGTCACCGCCATTTGTATAGCAGTCTTGTTATGGAGCTTTCGGTTCTACTGGCATGTAGTTCCCATTGCGATTATATCTACGGCAGTTGGATGGGTGTACTTAAATTATCGAAACAGATGGTGGAAGAAGAACAAGATAGACAGCGAGGACGGCACTTAAGCGGGCTTTTCCACACAATACACCCTTTAAGTTTAAATCAACACTTTAGTTTGATATCCCTTTTCTTTCTAAGCTATTGGGATTTGATGATGGGAGGCTATCGAGTTTTGTGGAGTAGACCATATTTAAGAAGGCGTTTTCCAGAGATTAGATAAGTGTTCATAATAGGTTGATAGGAATTGACCAGCTCAGCGATGTTTCAGCTTGCAGAAACAAAAGCCAATGAAGCCTTAGTCTTAGATCAGCAAGGGAAGCGGTCCGCAGCGATGTCCAAGTACATCGAAGCCGCTGATATTCTTGTGCGGGTCATGAAAGTGTCCAAGAACCCGCAACTCCGTCGTATCGCCTTAGAGCGCGCGGATCAGTATGTAGCACGAGCGAAGACCCTGCGGAGTGCTAAGATTCCTGCCCGGGGCCCGGCTCCCGATTTTGAGGGAGTAGAGATTGAAGACCAAGAAGATAAGGAGTTACAGGAAGACATCGATAGCATGATCATCAAAGAAAAACCCGATGTCAAATGGGAAGATGTAGCAGATCTTGAAGAGGCAAAACAAGCGCTTCGTGAATCAGTGATTCTACCCTTGCTCCGCCCTGACTTGTTTACCGGAGCTCGGCGTCCCTGGAAGGGTGTATTGCTCTTTGGCCCACCGGGATGTGGCAAGACTCTGATTGCCAAGGCGGTGGCGAATGAGGTCGGATGCACCTTCTTCAACGCAGATGCAGCATCGCTAGTGTCTAAATGGTTAGGCGAATCCGAGCGGTTAGTCAAAAACCTCTTTACATCTGCCCGAAAGGAGCAACCGGCTATTGTGTTTATGGACGAGGTTGACGCACTCACTGCTGAAAGAGGTGCCGATCAGGTAGGTGGCGAACGCCGTCTTAAAACCCAGTTTTTGATCGAAATGGATGGAATGAAGAGCAAGAAGGGCGACCATATTGTCGTATTAGGGGCAACAAATCGTCCTTGGGATCTTGATGCCGCATTCCGACGTCGATTTGAACGACGAATCTTGGTGCCTATTCCAGAATTCGAAGCGCGCGTTCGCATCTTTGAAATTCATACGAAGGGGATTGATTTAGCTCCAGATGTAGATTTTAACATACTCGGTGAAAAAACAGATGAATATGCAGGCTCAGATATTGCGCTTATCTGCCGTGAAGCATCGCTGCAACCCATCCGGGAAATGGATGCATCAGGGGCTATTCGTGATAAGGAGGTTATGGCGCGTCCAGTGAATCTTCAAGATTTTCTTGATGCCCTTAAGAATATCCGGTCGGTGGTTTCACCTGAAGAGCAGGCGAGATATATTGAATGGGATAACACGCATGGTTCATAGGGGATAGAACGTGTCGAAGGAAAAGCCTAGGGAACGGTCCAAACCGAAGGAGAAAGATGAATTACGAGCTGATATCGAGCTTACTGAAGAAGAGTGGTTGGACCTCCTGAAGAAGACACGCGAACAGATGGCTAGCGTTGAGCAAGAAGATGACGCCGCTGTTTTTGTTATGCCTGTGACCGAAGAAGAAGAGAAAGAGCTCGAGGAATTAGCCCGTAAAGCAATTGCGAAACTTGGCCGACGATTCGTCTGGATTGCCAAACGCGGCCGATATGGCTTTATGTTTGTCATTCCAACTTCGGAAGCTGATATCGAACAATGGGGAGCCGAATGGGCAGGTTTTACCGTTGATTATTGCCGAGAGATGCTATTGCACATTGTGTCGACACGGACACTGGTAATGTTAGATCCGTTCAATGATCTTCGTCCAGACCGCATACAAGCGGTGAAAATCATTCTTGGGGTTCTTGTTAAGGAAGAGCTGGGTCGTTGGATTGATGAAGCCGAAGGAATTATTCGGATTACATGGAAAACTGATGATGAATGGGCGAACGAAATTCGTCAATGGGCTTTGAAGACTGGTCGAACCACATTCACTCTGTTCAAATTGAAAGAGTATCGTAAGGACTTGGCGACCTTACCAAAATCTGAACTGCGCATTATTCTTGAATGTTTAGTGAGTAGAAACCAGGCAAAATGGCTGGATCGAGAACGAGAAGTAGTTGAGGTGCTGATTTAAGTCGTTCTTGGGTACGTTCAGTCTGTGGGGTTTAGACCGGGGAAGAAATAGCGTTTACCGTGAACAAAGGATTTATCGATCTTTGCAGCTCCGACGGCTTCAAGGCTTTGGAGAGCGGCGTCAGCTCTTTCTTGGTTCCATTTGGTTTTGTTCATAACTTCTTCGAGGGTGGTATATCCGGACCGACTTGCAATGGAGAGAACAGCAACCTGATCATTTGTTAATTCTCGTGGAATGAGTTCTACGATTCGGATTCCTGAAGGAAGTTTTCGAATTCCTGGTATTAATTTAGCATTGGCCAAATTCTGGATAGCTTTGGCTACATTGACTTGGGAAACACTTGACCGACGTTGTTTATTGACAATCAGTACTATTTCTGCTAAGGTCATGATGCCACCGGTAGCGTCTCGACGTCGTTTGGCGATGTCAAGGATTTGTAATCCTAATTCATCGTAGAAACGTCCTCGACCAGTGAGACGTTCCATTAATCCGGGTTTTTCTTTCATATCTTCGGAAAATGGAATGCCCGGCATAGTGATCCCTAACTCATGGGCAATTGTGGCAGCTTTTTCACTATATTCCGGCGAGACCTCGATAACCTCGCCATAAGTCTCCTCAAAGACATCTGCTTTATCTCGAAGTTCAGAAATGCTTTGAAGCATATGTTCTAATTCCTTGAGCATTAACTCGACACGTTTCTTTTTGTACGCTGCATCCATTTCCATTTGCTTTTCGATTTCCCAAAGTCCCAAGAGATTCTTCCTCCTCATATTTGTCGAATATAATTGAGCCAGGTTTCAGCGCGCATCGCAAAGCGTCGCGCCTCTACTTCCTCTACATGTTGGGTTAGATTATTTCCATATTTTGCCCAGAAGTATTCATACCATTCCTGGGCTTCCTGTGTTACAGGGTGATCAAAGCCAAGCATGGCTTCAGCAAAGGCTGCGACCACATCTAAATCTTCAAGGATGTACTCCGCGTTGATACGCAGATTAGCTTTGTTGATAGCGTTCACCAACCGTTCGCGCATTTCGGCAAAGGAACGCATTGGGTGTACCATCAGCTTTCTGCCTCAACATTCATTCATCAGCTGCCATCTCTCGGAGTCGTCGCTTAAAGTCATTTAGCCAGCGAACAGCCTGAAATTCGAGTTGTTTAGATTCTTCGCTATTAAGTGTCTCGTGCGGATCTCTTCCTTGGAGCTGATTTCGCCAATCTTTGAGCGCAACCAATATCCAATATTCAGGTGGGAAGTTAGGATACTTAGTCAAGAGGATGATGGCGTCATCCAAGAGAGGTACGATTAAGCTCATTTTTGCTACGTCGCCGAGTTTGGCAATATCAATAAGTGTGATTAGATCTGAGACAATATCGGCAGTTTTCGCAGCCATTCGTGCTGAGGTTTGGGGTGCAAGTTCAACGGTTTCCTCGCCTTCAGGGGCGCGTTCACCAAGTTGAAGTTTTTCCACAGCAGTAGGAAACCGTTCGGTGATATTTTCCTCTTCCACAAATTCGTCCCAACTTTCACCTTCTGCCTCAAGTAGTTGTCGGGTTTTGATGGTGTCGCTAACCAGTGATTTAAATTGTCGCTTATAGAGCGCGGGTTGTAAATCTCCCTCGTCGAATTTTTCTGCAATACTGTCAAGGGTTGCTATCGTACCATACAATTCAGCTTCTAGTTCGACAACCTTCACTTTTTTGGGTCGTTTTTTCTCACGCATGGCCATAGCATTCGCCTCTGAACTAGATTAGGTTAGACGTATTTCTCGAGGGCTTTGTCAATTTGGTA
>JABXGS010000170.1 GCA_016550425.1 archaeon | reverse complement strand
TACTTGGGAGCTTTCCAGCTTCGTTGGCAGCAAAACTGAAAGCAATTACATTACCGCATGAAATCGTATCTAAACCATACAGATTACAGAGATGATTCGCTTGGCAAAGTATAGGAAGATTATCGACCTGACATAAAGTTCCGAAAGCCGCAACGGTTTCGTACTCAGGACCTGCAATATTGTCTAATTTTACATCTCCTTCATCAATTGTGATGATAGGGCCACAGCCAATAGGGCAGGCATGACAACGGAATTGTCCAGACCGATATTGTTTCAGAGCTGCTGCGTTGATGCTAGAAATGTCCATAAATGGTTCAGAAAAGTAGCGAACAGGCATATCGTTGAATAAGTTCATCAGCATATCGGCACCATACAAAGTCCCGTTAGCACCTAGAAAGGGAGCAAGTCCTTCAAGGAGCTGATATGCCGTTTTGACATGTTCACGAAAGGTATCCGGATCGGCAAGTTCTGGTTTTTGGGACCCGTGAACACTTATGGCTTTGAGTCGTTTCGCTCCCAGGACTGCACCGGCTCCAGCTCGTGCACTAGCACGTCCCATATCATTCATGACAGCTGCAAATCTTACTCGATTCTCGCCCGCAGGGCCAATTGAGAGAACGCGAATCTTTGAATCGCCTACATCAGCTTTAATGAGCTCTTCCGTTGTAAAGCTATCCTTACCCCAGAGATGGTCTGCAGAAACCAAGGAGGCATTCTCATCGTTAATCTGTAGGAATACTGGGGTTTCAGCTGCACCCGTCACGAGAATACCATCAAGACCCGCTTGACGTAATTCTGCTCCAAAGTACCCCCCTCCTGTTGATTCACCCCAAATACCAGTCAACGCCGATTTCGTACAGATTGCGTGCCGACCTGTGCATGGAGCACCGGTAGCAGTTAAGGGTCCAGTGAAAATGGCGACTTCATTCTGTGGGTGAAAGGGATCGAGGTCTTCGATAGGAAGGCGATCATAAAGTAGTCGGCTGGCATAACCAGCTCCACCAATGAAGTCATGAACATACTTCTGATTGATAGATTTTCGTTTAGCGATTCCTTTTGTTAGATCAACAAAGAGAAACTTGCCCATGTACCCAGGCAGAGAAGTCAATTAATCACCGTTTCTTCATCCGCTTCATAAGATCAAACATCTGCGCTTGGGTTTCAACCGCATCAGGAGGGATGGTGGTCAGCTGCTTATTACCACCTGCTGCAGCTGACGCTAGCAAATAAATATGGGCAACACGCTCGAGCAGAAGTGCATTATGGAGTGCCACTTCCATCGTGGGTCCGCAACACAAAGCACCATGATTCGCAAGGAAGACAGCATTCCGTGGACCTAAAGCTTCCACCACGTTTTTAGCTAGTTCCTCACTTCCAGGCATACCATAATTGGCTACCTCAACTTGACCTCCAAGACGAATCACGAATTCATCAACAATGGGTGGAAGAGGTTCTTGGAGCACGGCCAAAGCTGACGCATAAATACAGTGAGTATGAACAATGGCGTTTACGTCAGGTCTTGCTTTATAGATCGCAAGATGTAGGGGATGTTCGATGGATGGATTTCGATCGCCTTCGATGATTTCACCGTCCATATCGATGATCATTACATCTTCAGCACTCATGCACGAATAGTCAACGCTACTTGGTGTAATAGCAATTTGGCCAGTCCCTTCGATGCGATAACTGGCGTTGCCTGAGCTACCGATGACCAGTTCTGCTGCTTGCATATTCTGACAGGTAGACAGAACTTGGGTTTTTGCCTCCTTTGTTTTGTTCGAAGTCATAGTAATTCCCTTAACACAATGGCTTGACACTATAAATTTACAGATTGGTTGTATAATGTCTGCCATCTGGTGAAATAGGTTGTGTACTGATTATGAATGTCCTCTCGTGGCACTAAATCAGGTCGCAACTTCACCATCCGGTGCATCGCAGTTGTCAACGATTCATAGACTCCAGTAGCAGTTGCTGCACAAATAGCCGCACCTAAACTTGATGCCTCTGTCACTTGCCCGCTTCGAATGATCAAACCGGTCACATCAGCCAGTAATTGCCGCCAAAAGTCGCTTCGAGTCAACCCGCCAGCAACAACACAGGTCTCGACCTGGCAATTCGCCAAGTTCTGAATCCGCTCGATATTCGTGCGAGCTGCAAAACAAATATTCTCAAATAAAGCCCGTGAAATTTCTCTGATTGAAGTCGGTGTAACAACGGGTGAGGTAGGCGGAGGAAAAAGGAAGAATGATGGCCGAACTGTTGTCATGTCACTAGCATCCATGATTTGAGGTCCAAGTAAAGCGATAGTATCATTTGAGCCCACAGGAGCTTGGGCAGCTAGAGCTTCAACCTGCTTGAATGTCTGCTCTGTGAGTCCTGTTAACTCGGAACTAAGAGGAGCGATGAAATTTGTTATAAACCACTTGAGAACTGAACCAGTTGGTCCTGAATTCGCTTCAAGAACCCATTTTTCTGGAAAGAGGAAACGTCCAGTCCAAAGCCGATAATTTGGATCGATTAATAGTTCAGACGTTACTAATTGAATCGGTCCGGTGTTCCCCGCTACAAACCCAATATCTCCGGATTCAATTGCACCGGATCCGAGAAGTGCACATTGTGTATCTGCTCCTCCAATGCCCACCTGAGATGTCCTTGATAATCCAGTACTTTTACATGCAGCAGATGTGACCTGACCAACTAATGTGCCTGAGTCTGAAATGTCAGGTAATAACTCGCTTGATAATTCTGCCATTTCTAAGATTTCAGGTGCCCATTGAGAGGACCGAATATCCATTAACTGTGTGTTGGAAGCCTGTGTCGGATCTGTGGTAACCTCTCCTGTGAATTGATAGACTAGCCAGTCACTAATTGATAAGGCATGGCGGATTTTCGAAAACAGACCAGGCTTTTCGCGTTTAAACCAAAGTAACCGGCACAGTGAATACAGGAGGGGCGGCCAGCACCCTGTAGGCGGACAAGATTCCTCTAAACCTTTTTTAACGGAATCCTGCGTGAAGACTCCACGGGCATCAAGGTTCGGCCCCGCATAAATTACTTCGCCGTACTTATCGAGAAATACTGCACCATGCCGTTGACTGGTTGGGGCGATACCGACGATATCTTTGGGTTGAGAATTCGCTTCTTTGATAGCCAAAGGAATCATTTCGCAAATCATATTCCATACCGCTGGTGCATCGAATTCCTTCCCGATGCCAAAAAGACCCTCAGCATCTACGTATTGGATTGACTGAAATTGTCGAGCAAGCGCTATCCCTTCTTGTGAAAATACCATGCATTTGATACCTGAGGTACCAAAGTCAATTGTCAGAAAGTGCGACTTGGACATACGAGCCTCTCATTTTTCTTATTTGAAAACATCAGGGTTTGCCAAGTATTTGGGCGTTTCTCCCCTTAAGAACCGGTCAATATCCTTGGCTAGAATCATGGATTGTCGATACACCACATCCTCGGTGTTACCTCCAATATGGGGAGTTACAGTGACATTGTCAAATTGAAGGAACCGGTTATCAGATCCAACGGGTTCCCGTGAGTGGACATCAAGCCCGGCTCCGCCAATGGTACCCGCCTGAATGGCGTCAAAGAGAGCACCTTCATCAATTATGGCAGACCGTGCCGTATTGATCAAATGCGCAGTGGGCTTCATCCAAGCCAGCTGCTCCTTTCCTATCATTCTAAAAGTTTCAGGGGTTGCCCGAGTGTGAAGCGTGACAAAATCGGATTCCTGCAAGAGAGTCTCCAAATCGACCTTCTCTGCGTCCACCTTCTTGCCTTGTTTGGAATTAACATAGGGATCCGTAAAGAGAACTCGACAACCGAAACCCTGAAGACGTTTAGCCACCTGCATCCCAATTTGACCTAATCCAACAATTCCAACTGTACTCCGTCCAAGTTCCCGCCCCTTTAATGAATCATGGAGAGTTGCAAAGTCTTCAGCACTATCAATTGAAACCGCCCCAGATTTAAGAAGACGATCAGCAGGAATTAGTTTTCGTGCTTGAGCAAGAATCAGAAGTATCGTCAAATCAGCAACTGATTCAGCATTACGTCCGGGAGCATAAAACACTGGAACACCGTGAGCAGACGCCGCTTCAAGGTCCACTTCTTTTGGATTATCACGAGCACTGCCGATGAACTTCAGAGAAATGCCTTCGAAGACTTCTTCCGTGACAGCATCAGCTTCAACAATAGCTGCATCGGCTTTCGTGACTTTCAGTTTTTCTAGGAGTTCTTCGCCCCAAAGGACTTGCCCAGTAGTTCGCCAATCTTCGTAAATTACAGTCCCATGCTTTCTTAACAGATTTAGTCCATCCTCATGGAATGAGGCAGTAATGAAAATTCTCATACTCCTTCGAATCATCAAGGCAGTTAAGCTACATAAGGATTTGGAGTTTGAGAAGGTCAGTCATGCTCCCTTTGGCCTTCAATTTGCCAACCGAATAAGCATCCAGTGGGCTAAGGCTTCCCTGCATGATTCCAACAAGTGTTCCACTATCAGTTGTTACCAGTAGGTTTGGTTTCTCCAATTTTCCTTCCGAAAAAGGATCCATGACACCCTCATGGATGCGTGTATGAAAACTAGTTTCAAGATCTGTGAACTGAAACTGGAGCGTGCGATCAAACCCTTCGAACTTGGATTTCATATCCTGAGCAACAAATTTTTCTCTTACACCCTCAAGAACTTGTAATACCTCGTCTTTGGTAGCCATTTTTCTGGTTCACCTTTTAAACACACCAATAACTAAGATAGTTAAAAACACACTCCCTATTCAGAATAATCGACTTAACGTCTAAGGGCTATCAGTAAGACTGCGAATTAAATCACCGGAAACAAGGGAAGGAGAAAATATCCGAGTAAGCCGACAATTAGAAGCAGGGCACCAGATGCAAGTATTACGATGCCACTTCCAGATTGTTCACTCCGTCGATCTGGATAGTGTCGAGCCGTATCGCGAGTCACTTGCGGATTTACTGCATACCTTGCAGTTGCCATGGCTTCTATGAAGGGCGTCTGAAGGCAAGCCCCGAAAACTAGTAAAAATATTCCTAGACCGACCAAAATGAGAAAGAAATTGGTAAAAGTCCATATCTGAAAAATCACAATTGTGGCAACCCAGGCAGCGATAATACAAATCACAGTAAGGAGAACAAATCGTTTTCCAAAGGACACCCAGTCCATTCGAGTAACCCAAGTTTACTCAGGAAATCTAAAAACAAAAAGTTATGTACGTTAGACACCGGTGACAAATGGAAGTTCTGTATTAACTGTGTGAACACTTCTGCTTATATGACTCGAAAGCTTGTGTCTCTTGTTCCTTATAGGTGTCAAGCCGGGAGATTAGTAAATCGAAATCTACTTCATGGGCATCAAATTCGGGTCCGTCCACACAGGCGAATTTCATTTCCCCACCTACATCAACGCGGCAGGCGCCACACATGCCAGTTCCATCAACCATGATGGGATTTAAGCTGCATTCAGTTTTGACATTGAAGGGTTTGGTGGTAGCAGCAACAAACTTCATCATGATTGGGGGCCCAACGGTGAAAACATAATCAATCTGTCTGTCAGATTCAAGGAGCTCTTTGAGTTTTGTAGTTACAAAACCGTGTGTCCCTTTGGAACCGTCGTCAGTGGTGATGTGGAGTTCATCACTAATCTGGTTGAGTTCAAGCTCACATACCAAGAGATCCTCTTGCCGGGCTCCTAAAATTGTAATGAGGTAATTTCCAGCCGCTTTGATTTGACGTGCCCGTGGAAGAGCCGGAGCAGCACCACAACCACCAGCAACCACTATAACCGTCCCATATAGCTCAACAGTTGGAGCATGCCCTAAAGGTCCAAGGATATCTTTGATAAAATCACCAGGCTTCAGTTTAGCTAACTCCATCGTTGATTTGCCCACAACCTGGAAAACAATGGTTACCAAACCTTTCTCACTCTCCCAATCTTTGAGGGTAAGAGGAATGCGTTCACCCTGATCATGTAATCGAAGAATCAGAAATTGGCCAGGCTGAGCTTTAGCAACAATTTCTGGTGCTTCAACATCAAACTCGTAAATATCAGGAGCGATTTTCCTGGTCGCTAACACCTTGAACATAGAGTCAACACCTGTATTTGTATTGGGGAAAGTACTGAATGGCGGGACACAAGCGATGGTAAAAAGATTACTCACACATCAATAGAAACTGTTAGCCCATCAACCGTGTAGGAGTAGGCATCATAGGTTTTGGGATTATAACGTCCACCAGCCTTCTTAACTTGGAGTAATCGTGTGTTGCTTTCACGATTCAATTCAATGACGACTTGCGTGGTATGTTCGATCGCTGCAAGAAATTCTTTGTTGTGGGCATTTCGGTTTATTGTCCAGTAAGCTAAGGTTTTGTACGCATACAATGCGGGACAGATATGGCCAAAAAGGCTCCGAGCGTTCTCTTGCCCCCAAAGGATTTCCATTGCTGTGAGACTATTAATTACAAGGCGGGTTCCATCTCCAATAAACTCCCTTTCGATACGACCAAAAAAGTGGTGGAACCTTTCAATCTCTCGGGACATAGGGACCTTTCGTATCCAAGAAGGAGCTTTATCATAAAAATCCGTGAATACAAGTTCCCCACGACCCCCAGATTCGGAGAAACAATCTAACACTAAGAAATAATCCTCCCAACCCGAAGGAAGAGACCTAATTAGGGGTTTAAGAAATAATAGCAAAGCCTGTGGTGGATAAATGAAATCCAAGTAAATAACTTGCTTCTCTTCATCTATCCCCTTCCTCATGAAGTTCTGAAGGAATTCGTTTAC
Organism: archaeon; assembly: GCA_016550425.1. The sequence continues at coordinate 1,053 of JABXGS010000170.1, read as the reverse complement.
AAAAGTTCCTGTTTCATACTCCCAGACTACGTTTTCACCGAGAATTAACCCTTCACCAAGAATGTCATCTAACACCGGAATACCAGTCGAAGTTGGCATGAGACCTCAATCCATTCAATTCTTTTCATCCGCGCATTAAATGTATGATTGTTGTTTGATGTACATACGTGTACAATTTGAACATAAGCTTTGAATAGTTGAACACTATATTCTATCTTAACCAGGTGAAGTCACATGCTGAACCTGGTTGAATTAACACCAACTGAATTGGGCTTGCAAAAGTTAATGGTTGACTTTTTTGCAGAAAAGCCTCAATACACAGCCGGACTGGATCAATTCACATCCACACATTATGCCTTAATGACGGCATTATCCGAGAATTACAACATTCCTTTTGCAGCAACCTCAAGTATCTTCGACCAACTAGCCATGAAGATTCGTCGGGCTGAATATCTGAATGTCGAATGTCCTGATGATGCATCAGGAAATGGCTGCTTAACCCGTCAGGAACTTCAAATTCTGAGCGCTATGTTTGATTATTTTGCTGAACAACCGTCTCAAGCTGAAGCGAGCCTTCTTGCTGATCGTCGCGACGCGTTCATTGATTACTTCAAATGGATTCACGGTGGTGATGTTACTAAAATCTCAACCTGCTGTGATCGTGTAATCGATCAATTAGAGAGAGCAGTCTCTGCAACAATCCAAACCTTAGATGAAGTTACACCCACACCTAATCCTTATGAAGCGGCCCTCGAACAACTGGATCTCGCTGCCGAAAAGCCGGGATTAGACCCAGCCACTCATGAGGTTTTACGTCATCCAGAACGAATTCTCATTGTAAATATTCCAGTTCAAATGGACGATGGGACAGTTCGTGTTTTTACGGGATACCGTTCTCAGTACAATGATGCACTGGGACCTACAAAAGGAGGTATTCGCTATCATCCTGATACAACAATCGATGAAGTTATTGCCCTATCTGCCTGGATGACTTTCAAAACAGCTGTCGTGGGCTTGCCCTTGGGTGGCGGTAAAGGCGGGATACGGTGTAAT
>JABXGS010000169.1 GCA_016550425.1 archaeon | reverse complement strand
TGGTCAAAGGCCCAGTAGCTCTTACCATTGGTGATGATTCGTACGTGGAAATCGTCGATGGCTTCACAGGAGTTGAGGTATGGAATAGCTGTCACGTAGGTCGGAATGGAGTAGTTGAGGACATAATTGTAGCTGAAGGCTACATCATATGCTGTCACACGACCATCATAGCTACCACCCATGTCATGCCAGTAGGCGGCAGGATGATCATCGTCTGCACCCCACAACGTGAAGTCGAATTGAAGTCCGTCAGTGAGTTCGGTAATCTCCCAGTCATAGGCGAGACCGTTGCTGTCCATAGTAGGTTCGTGGTTCGGATCATTGAGTCCGGCAAGGCTGGAATAGACTTGCGAGAGCGGATAGTTTCCGTAGACGCTGGTTGAGGTCAGTGGGTTCTGAGAGTCCATGGCGGAGCCAATCAGAGTGTTGAAGGTGCCACCTGTACCCGTGGTTGGATCACGTTCAGGCTGTCCTTCCTTGAGTTTGACCTTCTGTGGTACCCAGCGGTTCATACCAGCAATACCCCAACCAGGAATAACGGTGAAGTCCTCCCATTTGTCAGAACGGTAGGCGTTGACTTCCCAGTTGCTGTACCAGACGAGCATGGGTACGTTCTCGATGAAGATTTGCTGAGCAGACCAGGCAGCATCGAGAACCTCATCAAAGTCAGAGGAGGTGAGCATGATGTCTACCCAGTAGTCGTAGGTGTCATTAGCCCAGTTCAACATGTTTCCTTCAGGTTCTGCGATGTATTGGGACATCCAGTTCTCAAGGATGAGTGGATTGGGGCTAAGGCCATAAGCAAAGTTTGCGCCATCATAGTTTCGTGGAATCGTGTAAACGATGTCCAGGAGGGTGTTGAAAGCGATTGGCATTGGATCTACGGAGATACCAGCCTGATCCCAGTAAACTTGCTGGGAGGTCATAGCAGCACCCCATTGGGGAGCTTCGATGGAGTACATCGGACGGAAGGTGAAAGGTTCACCATTCGGATCGTCGAAGTATCCGTCACCGTTGGCATCATAGAATCCTGCCGCTGTCAGTTCAGCCATAGCTAGCGCAACGTTGGGTTCCTTGTAGCTGGGTGATGTGGCATTATTATGCCAGACACCAGTTGATGCAGGAACTGGGCTGTCAAGGGCGAAGCCAAGACCACCCCACATGATGGTGGCGACTTCGTGCTTGTCAGCAGCTAAGGCTAGCGCACGTCGAAATGCAGGAATTGCATATGGATAGCGCATGCAGTTGATGGCCATAAAACCGAAACCGAGTCGTTCAGTTTGGGTTACTTCTATGTTCGGGTTAGCTTGCAATTCTTCAATGTAGGCTGCTTCTACGTTGTCGGCAAGACAGTCAATGTCGCCTTGAATTAGAGCAGCTACTTGTACATCTTGCCCTGTAATAACATGGAAGATGATTCTGTCAGCATAAGGACCAGTCGGATCCCAACCGCCATCCTGTGCTGAAACAGATGGGGATTCACCGGTATAAACAAGGAACATTCCGGCGAGGCCCACAAAGAGGAGAACTGCAAGTAATTGGATTGTGCGTTTTCGCTCCAATTTAGTTTCAAACCTCTTGGCGTTTTTCCGAATCGTAGCTTGTGCTACGACACCGGTCAAAAGGGATACTTATTCCTTAAATCACTTGTTATTGGGGAATTTAGAGAAGGAAATGTGACCTCATCGACAAAGAATATTTTCTCATGATGATGGAAAAAACAACCAACGAAACCGAGAATATGTGATTATGTCAGCACGAGTGTATCCAATGGAAAGCAGAAATTATGTTTTGTAAATATCATCAGATGAGGAAATGCTGAGTAGAATTTGAGTGTCACAAAGAGATACATTAAGGTTTTATTCTTTGCAGGTTCATGAAGCTTCTATCCGAGTGTGTTCAATATGTATGGCTGGACGGGCAAGCTCCTTCGAGTTAATCTTAGCGCTCAGCAAATTCGTGAAGAATCTATTCCAGAAAAAGTGCTTCACCAGTTCATTGGCGGAAAAGGATTAGGCACTTATTATCTCTATAGAGAAATCCCAGCTTCCACGGATCCGTTAGGGGAAGAAAATCGTTTCTACCTAGCGGTTGGTCCAGTTCAAGGAACACGCATTCCGATTACAGGTCGATGTTCAGCAATCTCCAAAAGCCCTCTAACTAATCTGTATATTGATAGTAACATGGGTGGATACCTAGGACCCGAATTAAAACGAGCGGGATTTGATCTTCTAGCAATCGAGGGGAAGGCAGAAACACCAGTTTGGATTCATATTAGTGAAAAAGAGTTGGCAATAAAGGACGCTTCGAAGCTCTGGGGAAAAACGACGCATGAAACAGAGCTTGCTTTAAGAAAACAAGATCCGAAAACCCAGGTGATTTCCACAGGACCAGCAGGAGAACATCTCGTCCGTTTTGCTTGTTTAACGCACAACTATTTTCGGAATTTTGGCCGTGGTGGATTAGGATCGGTATTCGGATCCAAAAATCTGAAAGCTGTTGCCATTCGGGGACCCAAACGGAGGATTCCCACACCCGATGACGAGCAGGAACGCAACCTTGTCATACAACTAGCCCAGCGCGCTCGAAAAGCGAAGGAGCGAGGACATTCTTTGCATTATCGTGGAACCCCTTGGCTAGTTGATTATGCTAATAGCATTGGTATTTTTCCAACCCGTAATTTCCAAACAACTCAGTTTGGTGGACATTCCAAAATCGATGACGAGGCAATTGAAGCCCAGTATCGAAATGCAAAACAACGAACCCCTTGTGAGGGCTGTGTGATTAGTTGTGCCTGGACCTTAAAAGACCCAGAGTATCCATGGGCTCCAAAAGCGAAAACGGGCAAGATTGCTGTCCCTGAATATGAGACACTGGGATTAATGGGTGCGGGTCTTGGTATCAATGACCTTGATGCCATCATTCAAATGAATCACTTATGCAACCTGTATGGATTAGACACTATCAGTACTGGAAATGTTATCGGGTTCTTCATGGAACTCAAACAACGCAACCGTATCCCACGGCAATTCCAATCAGAAGCAATGACTTTTGGTGAAGCGAAGAAAGTACTTCAGCTCTTACTAAAAATTGCGACACGTGACGGTGTCGGAGATCATCTGGCGAAGGGGGTCCGGGAATTTGCTAACGTTGTAGGTAATAGTGCTGATCAATGGGCACTTCACACGAAAGGACTTGAATACCCTGCCTGGGATCCCCGTGGAAAATTAGGTCTAGGATTGAGCTATGTGACAGCAGCAGCAGGGGCAAGTCATTTACGAGGGTGGCCCTCGACGACAAAGCCCCCTGAAGACAGCGCCAAACTGGTGCTTGATTCACTTATCGAACAGCAAAACCTGAAAATCCTCAAAGATTCACTTATTATCTGTCATTTCACTCACTCGATTTCTCCGCGACTGAATATTCAAGACTGTGCTGAAATCTTACAGGTTGCCACCGGCGTGAAGCAGACCAAGAAAGCAGTAAACACCATTGCCAACCGAATTTGGACCCTGGCTCGGATGTTTAACATTCGCGAGTATGACCAACCACCACGTAATTATGATGTCTTGCCCAACCGTTTCATGAGAGAGCCAATACCTGATGGACCCACCAAGGGATATACTGCGTTTACTAGCCAACAAGATTTTGAAGAATCCCTAACGGAATTATACAAGCGACGTGGATGCACACCCGACGGAGAGCCCACGGAACAATCACTCAAAGCACTTCAGCTGTCCCCTATTATTACCACCTAGCATATAGACGAATATTTTCACTTTCACATTGGGGTGTCTAAGGATTATAAAGTTCTGACACGGAACAGGGCAGGAAAACCGTTAGAGTTGGGGTCTCGTTCGAAAACCGGTAAGCTATAATAGGGAACACCGCACACAGACCTTTACGTGGGACCTCCCTTGCACCACCTCCCCGAATACTTTCGGTGAGGTCTCCCCGCCCGACGTGTTTCTAAAGCACACACGCATGACCCTTCGGAAGGAAGAACCATGCCCTCAGAACTTGAAAAAATCGATGGCGTCGGACCCACCGTCGCCCAAAAACTCGAAGAATGCGGCTTCCGCACCATCGAAGGAATCGCCGCGGCCTCTGTCAAAGAACTTACGAGCCTTGCAGGCATCGGCGCAAGTACTGCTCAGAAGATTATCGAATCCGCCCAACGCCTTGCTAGTATTGGGCTTGAAACCGCCGATCAACTCTGGAAGAAACGTCAAACAGTTGAACGCATCACCACTAATAGTAGAGAACTCGACGCCCTCCTGGGCGGTGGTCTTGAAACTGGTAGTATGACTGAATTCGCGGGAGCATTCCGGTCTGGCAAAACCCAGCTGTGCCATCAACTCGCCGTCAATGTCCAACTCCCCGCTGATCAAGGTGGCTGTGACGCCAAAGCTGCATACATTGACACAGAAGGCACCTTCCGTCCTGAACGAATCATCAACATGGCTCAAGCCAAAAACATCCCACCCAACCAAGCCCTCAAAAACATCATCGTAGGACGCGCCTACAACAGCGACCACCAAATGCTTCTCGTCCAACAAATCCAAGATAATCCCCAATTCGAAAAAGTTCGACTCCTGGTTGTTGACAGCCTCATCGGTCATTTCCGTGCCGAATACCTTGGACGTGGCATGCTCGCCGAACGCCAACAAAAACTCAACAAACACCTCCACGACCTCCTCCGCGTCGCCGAAATCAGCAACATCGCCGTCGTCACCACCAACCAAGTCCACGCCCAACCCGACGTCTTCTTCGGAGCACCGGACCGTCCGACTGGAGGTCATATCGTGGCGCACGCAGCGCAGACACGAATATATTTGCGGAAGAGCAAAGCAGAACGCCGAATTGCAACACTGATTGACTCGCCATACTTGCCAGAAGGTGAAGCGTTGTTCACGATTACAGCACCGGGAATATCTGATGCATAACTGAAGCGGGTAATTCTACCCAATTCATTTTGCTATATTCTTATGGTCATCCATCGAACACGCTTTTGATGTATTAATTGGGCAATTCGCTTTTCGGTTGTGCTTAGTTGAGCATTTCCAGTCTTTATATCGAGTAGTACAATTTCTGTTGGGTGATTATGACTATAACCATCAAACACTATGTAATCAATTGGAGAGCCAATGAAGCGGGCGTCGGAGGGTTCGAAAGGGAACGCGTCGAGGAGTGGGGCCATTTGCTCACCAATTTTTCCTTTGAGTACAGCACGGCTTCGTGAGAGTGCATCTTTGCGGATGCGGTCTTTTTCTTTTTGGACTTGTTCTTGGACACGGACGTTAATCATCCGTTTTTGATAGATGTTGTAGAGAATCAGGCCAAGGATTATGAGAAGGAGTATTCCGATGGTGAGTTCGAGGAGCATGGTGTAACCTCTCGGTGAGGGATATTCCCAAGGGGCTAGATATACTCCACGAAAGGTAGTTCTGCAAAGGCGTCAAAGCTAGTCGAGGAGCCGTTTCTCGCCTTTTAGCGCGCGGATATCTGTGACATCTTGGCTGACTTCAAGGCAACCGATATATTCGTTCTTACTACTATGAACTGCGAAATAGCGGATGTAGATTAGTCGATCCTTGAGGTTTATCCAAAATTCAGCAGTTTTCCTTTTTCCAGCACGAAAGTCATCAAGTATTTGCTGGACTTTGTGGATGCTTTTTTGGGGGTGACAAGCTTGTACTGTTCGTCCGATTACAGCTTTAGTTCGAACAAAGATGCGCCCCCCAGACTCGCTGTAAAATTGGACTTTATCGTCCTTGTCGACGAATGTGATATCCACGGGTATTATGTTAAAAATGCCTTGGAGCGCTTCTTGTGATAAGCTACCCGTTTCAAAATTTACGATTCCTTTTATTATTGTTTCAACTTCAGATGGTTTGGTTATTGGTGGTTTAGCCTCGAACGTGACAGGTGTGAAGAAACTGTAACCAATCTCGTCAAATTCATGACGAATCTGTGGCCAGTCATTTTCGCTTATCACTTTGAGGCCAGTGGGAAAGAGGATATTATTTTCTTTTTGGAAGTGGCTGGCAAGTTTTTCTGCAATAGCCAAATCAAGAGTCTCAAGGTGAGAAGTGAATTCACTAAATTTGAGTGTTGTAGTATTTTCCATTAGGGAATAGAGTTGTTTTTCCAATGCCCGAATTTCATCATGTTCAGCCCACATGATTTTAGGAGGCTGGGTAATGCCATATTTTTCCAAGAATGGAAATAGAACATTTTCCTCTCGGAGATAATGATTCTCTGAATTGCGGAATTTAGAGACTTTGTCCTTCAGAGCATCCCAATGTGGTTTCGCTGCATGATAATCATTCATTTCACTGATTTTTGCAACTACTTCACGGAGTTCGATAGCGTTTTTGAGCAATAAATTATGTTCTTCCATGAGAATCCAAATGGGATGACCAGCTTCGAGGTCTAAATGAGTAGATTCTAAGGCATCTTGGAATGTCGCTAAGTGGATGTCACAGAGGGCACGAATTTCTTCAGCAGGCATACCTTCTTTGATGAGCTCTTCTTCGATCTGGGCGATTTCAAGAGGACTGCAGCTTGCCAACAACTTTCCGAATTTAGCTTTGATTTTCTGGACCGATGTTCCCTCGTGTAATTGCCTGATAATCTGTTTGAGAATTTCTTTCCGTTCGTTATCATTAATTTCCTTACCTTTCATCAAGAATCACAAATCCAGATGTTGGATGGTTAAGGGGGGTTTAAAGAGACACCGCATTTGTAACAGTAAACTGACGTTGAATCTATAGCTTTAGCTCCACAGTTCCAGCAAAAACTAATCGTTGTTTTTCCACTTTGTTGGGGAGAGGGATGGATAACTGTCGGCTCAGCTTCAACCGGGGCTTGTGCAGGAAGAGCAGGGCTTGTTGTTTCAGCTTGCATAATCGCATCGTGGATGATTGTGGAGATTTTTCGTTGCCCAGTTCCATGCGTAGGGCAGCGTATAGTGAGAATTTTAAATTTGCCTGATGTCTTGGTGTTTTCTAGTGTGACTGGTTCGCCACATTTGAGGCATCGGAGAGTGTGTTCTTTGATAACTGGGGCGTAGCTTTGTAAATTTTCGAAGAAAAAAGAGTATTCGCCATCTCCAGGGTGTTCGGGGCAGCGGAGTTCGAGCTTGACCAGCCCTTCTTTCCGCATCTTGGCTTGAGCCTCTGCAAGTTGGAGATGAACCTCGCGTTGAAATTCATCGGGGTCAGTCTTCGCTAGTTTACGGTGTTCTTGTTCGATTTTTTCACTCATCGTGCGTTCCATAAAGGGAAGTTTTTCGATTCGAATTGCAGATTTAATTATCTGGGGATTTCCGCCTTTTGGACAAGCAATTTCCTGTAGCAGCGTTTCTTCACTCATTGCAATGCACCATGAATGGAATTTAATGGTCGGTCCAGGCTAAAAACAGGTTGGCTTTTCCCAATTAATTGGAAATTTAGGGATACCGACGTCGAATTAGAACAACTAGAATTGCTGCAACCACGCCCGTCGTGATTACTGCACCAGCGCCAATGACTACAGGAATCATGTTAATTGGCTGATTTACTGATGGGAGGATGTAATCCTCAAGCAAATGGATGACATCAAAAGCGCTACTACGAGCCGTAAAGACGACGACCATATCTAGGTTTGGCACCACGAATATGTGTTGATTGAGATAGCCATGTGCAGCGTAAGTATCGATGGTTGGATGAATCCACCATTGATACCCGTATTCAGTTTCACTATCAACGATTGCTTGGCTTGTGGACGAGGCATCCACCCAGGATGCAGGAAGAATTTGCTGTCCATCCCACGTTCCATTATGGAGGTAGAGAAACCCAAATTTTGCCATATCGCGGGGACGTAATTGCAGTGATGACCCCCCGTTCACATTTCCTTGAGGATCTCTTGACCAGTAATAGTCCGTGATGCCAAGTGGAGCAAAGAGATTGGTTTCAGTAAATGCTTGGGTAGACACTCCTGTTGTCTGGTTAATGATTGCTGAGAGGAGATGAGAACCCCCTGTATTATAAACCCAATGAGTGCCGGGTGAATAATCCATGGGCCGGTTAAGGACGAATTCCACCCAATTTGAGCTGGTGGTCATGCGGTCCCAGTCATTGTTTGGATTCCCATAGGGGTAAGTCCATTCATCCCAGGGGAGCCCCGAGGTCATGGAAAGAAGGTTTTCGATAGTTATCGCTTCTTTCCGACTGTCCATATTTTGAATTGTCAGATGCGAAAAGATGTCGACGAGGTGGTCATCGAGGTTGAGGTATCCCTGGTTGATGGCAATGCCAATGAGGGCCGAGGAGACGCTTTTTGTACACGAATAGATGTTACTGCGCTGAGTCTCACGATCAGGTACTCCCATGTAATTCTCATAGACAATGTAGCCATGGCGGACAACAAGAATTGATCGCAGCGCAAATGCCCAGGTTTGTCCAGCAAGGTATTGTTGCATTTGTAGAAACCGTCCGGAATCCATATCTTGTGATTCTAGGGATGCGGTTTCCCAATCAAGCGTTGGCCAATAATCTGGTTGATTCATTTGAGCAAAAACTGGATAGTGTAACGGGAGTAAAAATACCGAGACTAGAAGAAGGGGAAGAAATCCTATCAATACAATCCGTGCACTCTTCATATGCATCAAGCCAAGCAACCTCACTGAATTGATAGGTATAAAGTTAGAGTTACTTGCGAGTTATGAAAACTGTTTGAAAACTAGAACTAACTGTCTATTTCTGAAAATGTTGGTTCGGAAATGCGAATCAAAGATCATGATTAAACAAAAACTATCTGTTTTGGAGATTGACCAAAAAGAAGAAGATACCGGCTATTTGCTGGAATAGCCCCCTGACTAAGATTGTCTGCTAGCCGTGTTAATCCGGCTTGGTAAGCTTCGGAGGATATCAGATGTAAGCAGGAGAAGGCTTTGTCCCGGTAGGGTTGAATATCTGTTAAATTATAATTAAACTCAGCAATTTTTTGCTGAAAATTCTGAAACCCAATTTCTTCCATACGTTTGCGTAAAATAAGAATTGAAGGGTATCGCTGAAGGTCGACGGAGATGGTTTCTGGAAAATAGAAAGCTAAGGGACGCCGGTTTCGAATGATTTCCTCGGAATCTGTGACAGTGCATATGAAACCACCTCGCCTCAACACCCGGAAGATTTCAGCAAAATAAGACACGATATCCTCCAGGTGATGAATAACATCCACGGAGAACACAAAATCAAAGAAATGATCTTCAAAGGGCAGAGATCTTGCTTTCCCCTCTTTGAAGATAATTGTGGGTGAAAGATTTTGGGCTTCTTGAAGCATTTTTCGTGAAGGCTCAAGCCCCCAGCCAGATGCCTTGGTTGCCTTACAGAGTTCACGGATATAATTTCCCGTACCGCAACCCACTTCTAATACCTTTGAACCACGTCTGACCTTAGTGGTTTCAATAAGTAGTTTTAGTACTTCCGGATGAATGCGACGATGGCGACGATAATCTTCAGCGAGTTGATCATAGTCAATCATGCTGTCCCATTCTTGAGGTATTGTGCTGAAAAAACGTTTGGGGAAAAAATCGCGGCAATTAAAAAGGCTTAATCCTTTTCATGAACTTGGAAAGTTGAGGGCGAATCAAAAATGAGTACTCAAGAGCGTCCAAAGGATTCAATAGACTTCGACGAAAAAGAGCCTTCAAGGCGTCGGAAAGCCATGGGTTGTTGTGTGATTTTGATCATTATTATTTTTGTTATAGCCCTTTTTGTGGGATATAGTACATGGTTTGTTCCTGTCCTTCCATAGATGAAGGCCCAATTTGCTAATAATAAAAAGGAAGTGGAACGGCTCCCAGGACAGCCGATTTGGACCAAGAGGTTGGAGGGGATTGGAGCCATTCGGTCCAAATTTTTCCAATGTTTTCCAATGCTTGGGGGCCTACTGCTGGTGGACAACGGATTTCGGAAAGCCGGAAATTCGGATGTCCTGAGGGAGCCGTTGGAGGAGTCAGCTTGAAGAGGAAGGA
>JABXGS010000168.1 GCA_016550425.1 archaeon | reverse complement strand
TTTGTCGATTCCTTTAACGTATTTAAGCATTCTCTTATCAACAATAAAAAAAGAAAGTGTAACCACAAAATGGCTCTCTGAATTCAGATATTGGGCGCCATGACTCGAGATTTTTATCAAAAGAAGCCTATTCCAAAGGCTTCTTCCAAGATTTTGGAACAGTATCCTTCTTTCTAGCTGGAATTCCAAAAACAATGGATTTAGGGGGCACATCCTTTGTTACTACTGCTCCCGCTCCAATGACTGCTTCAGCTCCGATTTCAATATTAGGCATAATTACCGCCCCGGCCCCGATACTTGCCCCCTCACGAATAATCGGTCCCTTTAGCTCAATCGGAAATCGCATTACATACTTATCATTGGTGAGAATGCAATTAGGTCCAAGAAAAACATGATCTTCAATTTGTGTGTTCCATGGGATGTATGCATTTGACTGGATTGATACTTTCTCTCCTATGGTGGTCTTTCCATCAATAATCACTCCTGTGCCAACCAATGAATCATTCCCAACGATAACCTGTTCCCGAATCAATACATTATGGCCTGTACGCACATTACGGCCTAATTGGGCACCTGCATAAATTACAGAGCCTGATCGAATAATACACTTATCGCCGATCTTTGTCGCCTTTAACCCGTTCCTAAGCGCATTCACTTTGCCCTGCTGAAATTCTATAATAGCTTGTTGTTCTGGGAAACCTAGAGTGGTATTTTCCCCGAAGAAAACGTTGTTTCCGATTGTAGCTGGACCCTGAATGAAGCAGTTCGGTCCAAAATAGCATCGCGAACCGCTATCCACTTTTCCTCTTATGTTCACGAATGCTTCCACTATGGATTCAGGTCCGAGACTAGCTGTTTTTTCTACAATTGCAGAAGGATGGATTTTTTTGATCAAGTCGGCCTATACTCCTCAAGATGGATCAGTCGTTTACTTCTAGCACTTTCGAGTGCAGCTTCAGCAATCCTAAGGGCTTCCAGCCCATCAATACCAGAAGTGAGAGGGGCTTTCTTTTCTAAAACACATTTCACGAAATGGCTAAGCTCCCGTTTTAGTGGTTCATCCCAAGGCGCGGTTGATTTTTGTTCCCATTGGCTTGTACCAATTTTAACCTCCTGTGAGATGTAATCTAAAGAAATCACGCCTTCTGATCCTGTGATGTTCAACCCTCGAAGTTTGTATGGGGTCAGCCAATTACACTCAATAAAGAAAGTTGGTTTATCATCAAAACGAATTACTATGTTCGCATGATCCTCATATTTATGGTAAAGTTTTCCTGCAATTGCATAAACCGATGTCGCATCTTGTTTAACTAAGAAACGGGCGATATCAATGTCGTGTATCGCCATATCTTTGATAATCCCTATATCTGCCACCCGACCCGGAACAAAAGGTCCCAATCGTCGGGCAGATCCGAGAACTAGTTCTCCAATTTTGGCTTGGTCAATTAATTCAACTGCAGTACTAACGGATGGATTAAATCGTTCCACGAAACCAACCATCAGGAGTACCTTCGATTTTTTCGCTGCATCAATTAGGCGTTGAGCTTGTTGAACCGTATCTGTCATTGGTTTTTCAATCAAAAGATGCTTGCCCGCAGAAATGACTTCCAAGGCTAGATCGGCGTGTGTTGTCGTGGGAGTGCATATTGTTACAGCATCGATATCTTTGTTTTTTAACAAGTCCTCAGTTTGATTGTAATAAGTTGCATTGAACTTTTTTGCTAACGGTTTTGCACGCGTACTATCTCTATCTGCAATCGCAATCAAAGAGGCCTCTTCAAGTTCAGAGAAGACTCGGACGTGATTTTTACCCCATGCTCCTACGCCGATTACTCCGATTCCAAGGGGTTTCATGATATCCACTAATCGCTAGAGATTCGAATATTCCCTAAAAAGTTACCGATGTTACGTTTAAACCAGTTTATTCGAAACGATAATTTAGGAGAATTCCAAAAGGAACATGATGATCATGTCAGTCTCAGAAGCAGCAGAACGCCTCCGTCAACTCGGGCTAACTGAGTACGAATCACAGGCATATCTCGTTCTTGTTGAAGGGGCTAAAATGAATGCGGAAGAAGTAGCCCGAAAAGCAAATATTCCAATTCCCAGAGTTTATGGTGTTTTAGAAAACCTTCGCGACATGGGATTAATAGTTATCATAGAAGGAAGACCAAAGAAATTTGAAATCCTGAGCCCAGAAGAAGGTTTTCAGAATCTACTCAAGATAAGAAAACGTTCTGTTGAACAATCAATTCGTCAACTTGAATTGACAAGTCAAGAAGTCAAAGAAGTTCTCTCTCCAATATTTTGGCGTGAAAGGCTTCGAATAAAACCCGAGGATCTCCTTGAATCATTAGAAAATTTAGCCCTAACTGAGAAACAAACTAAGAAACTAATTACTGAGGCTGAAAAAACACTTGACATCTTCACAGATATATTTAGTTGGTTTGACGAAGTCGAAAAGGATTTGAAAAAGGCACTGGCAAGGGGAGTAAAAATTCGTATTCTAATGAATATGGAACATCCAATCACACATCATGTAGTCGAAAAACTAAAATCAATGAAAGCTGGGGTTCGCCAACCTTCAGATTTAAAATTTCCAGTTCGAGGTACATTAGCTGATTCCTCAAAAGTAGTCTTTCTAATTTGGGCTTCTCCTCAACGAAATCGTGGACATCCGAGATATGTATACAGACCCAGCTTTTCAGCAAACGAGGGCATTGTCGCGATATTTCAACAAAGCTTCGAATACCGATGGCAAAAAGGAAAATCTAAACCTTTGGTGAAGTGACTACACGCGAATTCTTCATTTCATATCTGAAATAAATTCGGGTTGAATTGTACCACAACGTCAACCAACCAAATACAAATAGGAACCCAACAACAGGCCACCAAAGACTCTGGAAATAGTTTAATAGATAATCCAATAAAGCGAATCCCGCCATCCCAAGCGCCCAAACCCCTATCATTATCGCTACTAGACCTGATAACCGTAACCCTAACTGATCTTTCTTCCGAAGAATCAAATAAACACCCAGAATTAGCAGGGCTGGAACCAGAATTAAAACAATGGAAAACGGCCACGAAATGATTATGCCTGGAGTAAAGGGAACTAAAAATACGGTTAAAATTGCTAGGGTACTACTAGCAAGTGTTAGAATGGCTAATGACAAAGTAATTTGTTGTTCGGTTAATGGCCCTCTTGCGACGACGAGACGAGTTAAGGTGAGAGGTGCATTCGCATCGCCAGAAGCTGCTAAAGTTCCCTCTTCTTGAAACACGGTTGGTCTGGCTTTCATCTGGCGCCTTTCGAGCAAACCACCAATACTTACTAGACTATAAAACGCATTCATAATTGCTGGTAGGAGTGCCATGATCGCCACAATTTCCAATCGTCCCATAATTGCGGTGGTTCCAATAGCCGCTCCCACCAGAAGAGAACCAGTATCACCTGCAAAAACTTTGGCAGGAAATCGATTGTAGTAATAGTAAGCGAAAAGAGTTCCTATCATTATACAAGAAAATAGAAGCCCTAAACCCGCCTCTGCAATCCCGATGAGCATCATAAAGATTGACACGATAAGAAGGGCAATGAACATAATAAGCGTTGTAAGGGGCATAACGCCGTTAAAGACATCAGACATATTCACCGCGTTAGAAGTGATAGCAATTGCCAGGGGAATAAGGATTAGAGGATACACTATGGTTAACCGAGTTGCTCCTAGGAACGGTAGATATGGCGCAGGAACATACGCAGGCAGGAAGGGAGGAATTAGTCCTAGACTCCATGTGTAGAATAGAATTGGTAGACATGCTAACATAGTCAGAAGTGGTTTAACTTTTGGTCCTAAAGCCTTCAAATCATCAATTATTCCAATTAAACCAGCGATAAGAAGAACAGCAAGAAATACTAGAATTCGCGTATCAAAGAAACCTATACCAATGAATCCTGAAATTAGAAATAGAACCAAACACGCTATCGTAACACCAAGAAGGATTCCCAAGCCACCCATTTCTGCGACTTCAGGTTTATCCAACTTATGTACATCAATTCCAACAATACCTCTTCGTCTCATTGCCTTAATGATATAAGGCATTACCACGAAGGTCACTATGAAAGCTACAAACAGCCCAATTAGAGCTAAATAGAGAATTTGAGTCACTGTTCACTAGCCTCTAGGTCCATTAGGGGTAATCTCAGTCAAACTCGTATGCTCCTTAAAAAGTCATTTGTACACTTCTACGAAGGGGGGTAGAAATTAAATACAGTATCCTAAGATGCACTGTATCAAGGGAGGATACTGTTTGCCAGAGCTTGATCGACTTGACCAAATTCCAGGTGTAGGACCTCGACTTGCACAGAAGCTAATTGATATTTTCGGATCAGAAGCGGTCGCACTCAATATCATAGTGAATGCGCAAGTTGCAACGCTTGCAGGTATACCTGGAGTTGGAAAGAAAAAAGCATTAGACATCGTCCAAGAGGCTTATGCTCTTCGAGAAGGGATTAGTGCCTTTGAAGTGTTGAAAACCAAGGATATCCAGGAAATCTATACACGAATTCTCACAATTATTCAGTCTTATGCAAATAGCATGTTTGCCAAGGACAAACTCTCACTCTATTATCCCCTTCCATCATCAAAAATAGAAATTATAAACAAAAGGCTTCAATGGTTTCAACAAGCAGAAGAACTGGTGAAAAAAAGCAACCAGACTCAACTCGATCAATTAGGTCAGCTTCTCTCTAATGCTAGACCCCTTCGACGGGGTACAAATCTCTCCTTAGCTACATGGAGAGTGATTTTAACCGATAACGAAACCGCATACCAGCAACTCAAGGAATATGGTGCTGATAAGACTTCAAGAATTATACAACTGAAACCGGGTGAACGATTAGACGAATATCTCCAATCATATGACTATGTAATCGCCTCACTTGAAATGGGTGGTGTTAGTGGTATCGCAGAACACGCAGGAAACCTCGATATACTCAAAAGCGAGTTTAGCGTTGCAGATGTTTCTCCTGAATCGATCATCTCTTTCTATGCAACAAACCACGAAACGATTCTTGCCATATGTACTGCTGCTAAAGCAATGAGTAAACTCCCATCTACACCAGCTATCCAAGCATTCACTAACAAAATTGACCTTCTTGCACTAGATAACTTAGTCGAGCTTGTTGGAAAGATTACAGGAACTGGAGACCTTTCTATCGGCGCCGATGCAGATTATGATCGCCTCCGTTCGGCATCACAGACATTTGAGACTAAAGTGAGTGAAACTGAAATATGGGCCAATGATAAGATTCGAGATGAAATCTCTAGTAGCCAAGTTGTACTTGAAGGGGATCAGATCATAAATATTCTCGAAGCAACAACCTCGGAAGCAATTGGAGCAGAACAACTTCGGCAATATCTTCCTCCACAAGTTTTTGATATTCTAATATCCGCTTTGCAAGAAGCTGAGGACCACCTAGCCCAGACACTTCAATTGAAACGAAATGAACTTGAGTGGGTCGATGGGATTTTTTCCCAAAGCGTCTCCCTCCCAATTCAAGCAAACCGGCAACAAACAAGTAGCTTACAAAATAACCTAAGAACAGCAATGCATTCGCACGAGCACAAACTCAAAACTGAAATTGCCAAGAAGTTAATTCAATTCGAACAGCCAATAACAGAAGCAGTTCAAACACTATTAGATTTCGACGTGTTCCAAGCAATTGGCCAGTTCGCTCGAGATTACAAACTATCTGTGCCTTCAATTAATCCCAATACCGTTGGAATTGCATTCCAGGATGGTCGAAATATTTTCCTCATGCATGAATCATTACAAAATACGTTGAAAGTGGTACCTGTCTCTTATGTCATTGGAAGAAACGGATGGGCTCCTGAAGCAACGAGTGGGGAACGTGTTGTGCTGTTGTCTGGTGCAAATAGTGGCGGCAAAAGTTGCTTGCTACAATGCGTAGCACAAGTAGCAATATTAGCACAAATGGGCATGCTCGTTCCCGCATCTAAAGCGGAAGTGGGAATTTTCGATGAACTATATTATTACGCCAAAGCAACCGGGATGCTTTCTGCAGGAGCTTTTGAATCTTCGCTAAATAATTTAGCCAATATAGTTCTTAGTGACGCATCCAAGCTAGCCTGCTTTGATGAATGGGAAGCAAGTACTGAACCCGGAGCCGCGGCAAAGGTCGTTGCTGCAATTCTTGAGCTCTTCTCAGAGAATCCAAATTCCTGTGTAATCTTTGTATCGCATTTAGCCGAAGATATCACGGAATTAACCCGGGTTCCAATTCGTGTAGATGGAATCGAAGCATCAGGATTAGATCCGCAACTTAATCTAATTGTCAACCGTTCACCACAATTTGGAAAAATCGCGAAATCAACACCCGAACTTATAGTAGAACGGCTCTATCGTTCAACGAAAGATCAAAGACAAAAGATATTCCAAAGGATACTTGAACTTGTTAGAGGGTCTGAGACTAGCAACTAAGAGATTGCAATCGGGTTATTCCATCGACTTCTAAAATAAATTCAGCGACAACACTTGGCACTAACGATTTCCATTCTTCTCCTTGACGAATCCTACGGCGGATTTCAGTTCCTGAGTGGCTTTTCTTCTTGAAGAGCACAATTTTTTCAACTGCAATATTTTCTTTTGAAAAGAGAGTTGCACCCGTTTCCGACCCAGTGTAAACAACACCAAATGGAGGCACATACTGTTTAACATGATTAACCCAAAGTGTAAAATTATGAACATCAGGAACGGGTATGATAAGATATCGAGAGCAAGGAACATCTAGCTGTTCTAGAACTCGTTGTAGCATAACGATTCGTTCTGCTGTAGTAAACGGATTTTTAGGAGTATACCCTGACTGGGCACTACCGACTACAATATACAGGTATTTTTCCTTTGATAGAATTTTCTTTATGGCCAGCAAATGTCCATTATGAAATGGTTGAAATCTTCCAATGAAAAGAGCTGGTTGCTTCACCGGATTTCACCACTTCTAAATCAAAAAGCATTTGCGATCAACGGTATTATTATCCCTAACGATTACTCCTTCTGCTCGAAGAATCCGTGATTTTTCTTGTGTACCACTAGTTGTTCCACCAAGCTTTCCTAAGGTACCATCTGAATGAATCACACGATGGCATGGAACAGCCCAAGGAACTGGGTTACTTCGCATCACTGACCCCACACCTCTTGGTGAGGAGTTGCTTATTTTAGCGAGACTACCATATGAAATGACTTTACCACGTGGAACCTTTAGCAATTGCTTTGAGATTGATAGACGAGCCCGAGACCAATTCGTTTGTGAAATCTCGTTTAGAGCAAAAGGTTGACCCTTACCTTCAAGAAGTTGGACAAGTCGGCTGCTTACTTGTGAAGATCTTGAAACCAACTGAGTTTTATCAAATTCATGAAGGCGTCGAAAACGACGAAGGGTTTCTTCCAAATTGGTTCGCGCCTCATTCTCTGATTGGTTCGACGAAGTACAGGCAACAAGATTGTTGGTCTCCATTTCGATAGCAAATGCTATCCACCGATTCGCCTTAGCTTGGATTGATCCAATACCAATCACTGTTATCACATAAGCACTTTAATTAAACCTCTATAAAGCAATTGATGTGACGGAAAATGGTTGTTGAAATTGATGGCTCCGTTCTGGAAGGGGGAGGGCAAATCCTTCGGTCTGCCATAGCTTTTGCTGCTGTTTTAGGTCAACAACTTATTGTCGATAAAATACGTGCAAAACGAACAACCCCTGGACTGCGTCCACAACACCTTCACGGAATATTAGCTATCAAAGAGTTAACAAAAGCTCAGGTAAAAGGAACACACGAAGGATCAAAACGAATCGAATTTTTTCCCCAAAAAAAGCAAGGAGGTTCACTAATAGTTAATATCGGTACGGCTGGAGCCATTAGCCTTGTTCTACAAGGGTTGATGATTGTAGCCCCATTTTGTAAACACCCAATAACTGCAAAGCTATCTGGTGGAACAAACGTCGCGTGGAGTCCTCCAATAGATTATCTCAAAAACGTTCTCTTACCCCGACTTGAGCAAATGGGTTTTCTTGGGGAGATTGAAATCTCAAAACGCGGATACTACCCTCGTGGTGGTGGTCATGTAAAGACCGAACTATCACCAATCAAAAAACTCCAATCACTTTCATTAACTAATGAAAAACTTCTCCCAATAATTACTGGAATATCTCATTGTGGATCACTTCCCCGGCATATTGCTGAAAGGCAAGCTGGAGCTGCCAAAAACCTACTTACTGAGACTGGACACTCTGTAGACATAATTTCAATCGAGCATATTCAAAATACTCATTCTCCTGGAAGTGGTATCTCTCTCTTCGCAAAAAATTCGCCGAATCGAATCATTGGAGCTGATGCATTAGGACGTCGGGGTTTAAAGGCTGAAAAAGTAGGAGAATCTGCGGCTCGATCACTTCTCGACGAGTTGGCTACTCATGCTTCAGTTGACCAATTCCAAGCAGATATGTTAATTCCGTATATCGCACTTGCAAATGGCACTTCCACTATCACAATTTCAAAACTTACCCTGCATACAATTACAAACATTCACATAGTTGAGCAGTTTCTTGACATAAAGTTCGAGATACAAGGGAAGCTTGGCACTAGGTCAAAAATCAAGGTTAAAGGGATTGGTTTTGAAGGAGAAGTAATTTCTCAGTAACTTTCGTTGATTGCTTAATTACATCATGCAATAATTGATCCACACCTTCTTCAGTTACAGTGCTAATTATCGGAACTGCTGCTTCATCAATCAGGTTTTTTGCACGATGAACCTCTTCCAGTGAGGCGATATCTATTTTGTTGATAACTGGAAATATTTCAATCTCTGGAAACGATTTTCGGATTTCATTTAGTAATCCCATTTGGCTAGAAATCTCATAGCCACATGTTAAGGTGGGATCTATTAGAAAGATAATCACGTCTGCAAGGTATTGAATAGCAGCTATTGCGCGTTGCTCAATTGGGTTCCTTTCTTTCATTGGACGGTCAAGTAATCCAGGCACATCAAGGATTTGGCCTTCGATGGAATCAATGTTAACGTGCCCTACACTAATTTTTTTCGTTGTAAATGGGTATTCTGCAACTTCCGGAGTAGCTGTAGACATCAGTGCGACAAGTGAGCTTTTCCCCACGTTGGGAGAACCTGCAATCACAATCACAGGGAGTTGCAGATTAATTGATGGAAAACGGCGATATTCTAACGCGGCTTTTCGAATGGTAATCAAGCGCGCATCGATTTTTCTCATTACTGATGAAATCCGCCCATAGGCTGCACTTCTTAGTTTACGTGCCTCTGCAGTCGTCTTCGCCTTTCGTAAATTTCGATTAGCATCACGAATAATTCCCTTAATAATACGAACTGCTGATGTCACTGAGGCTAGAGCCTGTCGAATTTCATCAATTGTTACAACGGTATCAGCTAGTGTTCGATAAAATGGATCTATGTTATCAAAATTCGGGAATCGCTTGACAACCTCTTCTAATCTAGTTGTGAGTATGTCATCAACCTTGTTAAGTTTAGCAATTTCTTTTTCTCGCGCCCGTATGTAAGGAGCCTTCTTGGATTTAGGGAGTGACACTTTTGCAGCTCGGGCGAAAGCAACATCGAGTAACTCTTTGGTGTTAGGAATATACTTTAAACCGGTAAATGGGTTCACTTGAACTCACAACTCTAATGTGAAGCAAGTCACAAAGATTTTTTAACTGCTTTCCTACGTTAGCTGAGAAGGTAAAAGAAAATGTGCAGTCAATCTGATCTAACGCCTTTCTTTGGTGCAGCCACCGTTGGCATAACTTTCGAGAATGGGATAGTCATCGGAGCCGAGAAACGGGTACTCTGGGGTTATACCGTCGTAAGTAAAACAGGTAAGAAAGTATTTTCTATAACTGATAACATCATCGTAGGTAGTGCTGGAGTGAGCGGTGATTACCAAATGCTTTCATCGTTTCTCACTGCAGAATCCAGCCTCTTCGAACTTGAAAATCGAAGACCTATCACCGTCAACGCAGCAGCCCAACTCCTGTCAAACATCTTGTTCAGCCGAAAATATATGCCCTATCTCACCCAGACACTAATCGGTGGCGTTGACCAGACGGGCTCTCACCTTTACAGTCTTGATCTCGCAGGCTCACTGATTGAAGAGAAATATGCAGCTGTGGGCACTGCTACATCGTTAGTGTTAGGAGTACTTGAAGCGAATTATCGTGAAAATTTAACGAAAGCTGAAGCAATGGAGCTCGCTGTGAAAGCAATTCGATCTGCCACACGGCGTGATGCCATGTCCGGTGACGGAATCGATCTTCTCGTAGTCACAAGAAAGGGCATGGAATCAAAACACATCTCATTAGCGGATTGAGACACATACGATTAGTTCTTCGTTAATAGTACGACTCTGCTTACTGTATCTTCATTTACCATCGTATACTCCGATTCATTTGCTAGTTTTTCTGCAAAATCTCGGATTTCTTTCATACTAGGCATGTTCTCGCGAGATAAGCGTTGCATGCTTCCGCCAACATGCATATACGCCTTACATTCAATGAAATTTGGCTGAGATGCATCGAGGATTTTTGCATAGTGAGAAACGTTGTGCATGTTGCGTCCAGCAACAAGTGTCATTCGCACGACGCTAGGACAGGAAAATGTTGAAAGTAGGCTTAGGGAATCTTGGAGGCGGTCCCAAGCCTTGGGAATGGAGGGGCGACAAAGTGCTTGATGTGTTTTTTTATCAGGAGCCACAAAAGAGATGTATAATTGAGTCGGTTCTTGAATTTCTTGAAGCACCTGTGGATTTGTACCATTGCTAACTAGATAACTAGTCCAACCACGATGCTTGCACTCTTGAATTAATTCTGAAAGGCGCTCATAACCTGTTGGTTCTCCAACAAGACTAATGGCAACATGTCTGGGATTTCGTGCTTCTTCATACATCTTTGGCAGAACTTTAGGATGGCAAACTGGATTATATCCATCTAGAATTTTGCGTTGTTCAATTACCGCATTATCTAAGATCTCATCAGGATTATCTGGGATTTCCTTAGGTAACCGGCTGGGGTATCCCTCATCTCCTGGCATAGAGCGCCAGCAGAATCGGCAGGACTGATTGCATTGAAGAGTGGGTGATAATTGCATGCATCTATGAGTACTAATTGTGCCATAGAAAGTCTGTTTATAGCATGGCCGTTGCTGGGTTAGTGCTTTGTGGAGGTGGTAACATTTCTTTAGAACGCTATTTCTACCAATGAACCGATAGCGTTGCCGGCGATAAATTTTAGCTAAATCGGTAGAAACCACGGGACCAACCGATGATTCAGCCAGAGCCAATCATTTAAGTATTCTGTTTTCACAGCACCAACACAAACCCGAATCTGTGCAAGGAGCTTTCAACTTTGAATCTCAAAACCATAGGCGATAGTATATATTCAAATCTAGCATCCCAAAACACATCTCGCGATTTGCTGATCAATGAAATGCACAAGGTGCTTAAAGAAACTCGAAAAGCGATTTCTGCTATACATCAAAATGAGATGAAGAAGGCTAGGACTTCACTAGAAGATGCTCAATCTATGTTGAAAGCCGCTCAGAAGCATCTTAAAAAATTGAGTCAACTTCCTGTAATTGGACTTGTTCATGACGCTGAAGGCGAAGTTACTGAGGCTACGCTCCTTTTGGCGTTTCGCCATAATGAGGAGCTTCCGAACCCAGAAAAAATCGGTGTTAGTGATATTGGCTATCTTCAAGGACTGGGGGACCTTGTAGGCGAACTTCGTCGGTATTCAATTGATTCTCTAAGTCAGGATAATTTAGACGAAGCTAAAAGAGCATTTAGCCAAATGGGACAAATATACGAAATACTGATGACCTTTGATTTTCCGCGTGGATTAACACCTGGGATTCGAAGGAAAACAGACGTTGCTCGTGGTCTTATAGAACGAACACGCGCAGATCTCAGTACAGCAATTGAAAATCGTCGGCTACTTGCAGGAATTACCTCATTACAAAACTCACTTGGAAATTAATGGAGGCTATCTTCCCTGCCTACAAAGTTTTCTACCACAAGGGCACGTGAAGTCCAACTAGATTTAGTTTCGCGACTTATTGAACAGGATGACTTTCATAATCCTCCCCGGACTGTATGCGGGCTAGATGTCTCTTATTACAAACATACTGCTATTGGCGTTGCTGTTCTACTGACCTTTCCTAAGTTAAAGCAACTTGAACACCAAATCGTCTATGTTCAAACTCAAGTTCCATACATCCCAACATTTCTGTCTTTTCGAGAGTACCCCCCCTTATCATTAGCTTATAATTCCCTTTCACAAACTCCCGATCTTTGTTTTGTAGATGCACATGGTAAGGCACATCCTCGAATGCTTGGAGCCGCTAGCCACTTTGGAATTTTACGGGATACTCCAACAATTGGGGTGGCAAAAAGTCATCTGTGTGGAACAATAAAATCTAACCCGAAATCCTATGATACCATTATCCTCAATGATGAAGTTGTTGGTGCACGATATGTATCCAAACCTAGGTGTAACCCAATTTACATCAGTACGGGGCATCGGGTTTCTCTAAAAGAAGCAGTAAAATTGACAAAAAAGTGTATCACGAAGTATCGCCTACCTGAACCAATCCGTCTTGCACACAATATTGCAACTAAGGAACGTCAAAAACTTAAACAAAAATGATGATTTTCATGAAAGAACAACTGTGGTTCACGCTTCTAACTTTGGCTCAGTTGGGTGCTGTAACAAATAATATCCGCACCTCCACATCTCGGATTGCCCAGCTTTTACAAATCAGTCAGCAGACTGCTTCCCGAAGACTGCTAGAATTGGAAAAACGTGGCTTAATTCAACGCGTTCTCAACAACCGTGGGCAATTAATCAAAATCCAACAGAAAGGAATCTCTGAATTAACGAAAGTCCAATCCATCTTAGAAATGGCAATGACCAAGAAACGATACCGAAGCTTTAGAGGAAGAATCCTAACCGGATTAGGAGAAGGTGCCTATTACATCCAGTTAGAAGGTTATCGAAAACAATTTCGTAGACTGCTGGGCTACACTCCTTATCCTGGAACTCTTAATATCCAACTACTCACCGAAACAGACGTTAATGAATTTCATCTACTCAAAGCGACCCTTGGTATTGAAATTCACGGCTTCTTGACTGGTGATCGAAGCTTTGGGCCTGTTACTTGTTACCCAGCTACGGTAAATGGGGAGCAAACGGCTGCTGTACTCTTGATTGAGCGCACACATCATCAATCTAATGTTGTAGAAATCATAGCACCAATAAGTTTGAGGCAAAACCTCAATGTCACCGACGGTGATATTATCACTGTGAAATTCGATCTTTCTGATTTGACATTGCCTTCTCAATAATTCGTGTTGTACTATTCAAGGGAAATTCATCGAATAGTTGGTCTAGTCGGACAACCTTGGTTTTCATACCCTTTTCACTAAGTCTGTTCTGGATTTTCTCTAGTGAAATATTTTGGTTTGGACCTAACATTAGAATATCCGGATGTAGCTCCTCAACAATGCTTACATAATCATACCCTGGATTACCAAGAACAGCTTTAGTGACTCCTTTCAATGCTTCAACCATAAACAAACGTTGTTTCTCAGGTACAATAACCGGATGTCCTTTAGTATGGAGCACATTTTCATCTCGGGCTATTACTACAATAACTTCACCAAGCTTTGCAGCCTCGTTTATAAGAAAAACATGGCCCGGATGAAGAATATCAAAAGTGCCCGCAATAAGAATTCGCTTTTTCGTCATGTTATTCGCCTTTCTAGACTTGAAACTATAAAATCTTAGGGCTCATCCCTTTTTCAGAAAGTTTTAAAATGGTAGTAGAAAAATTGCTCAAATACGGGCTCGTAGCTTAGCCAGGCAGAGCGTCGGGCTCTTAAGCCAATTTCATTGGAGAAACCCGATTGTCGGGGGTTCGAAAGCAAATAATCTTGTCCGAAAATCCCCCCGAGCCCGCCATTTCCTTTAATCCGAAAAATGTTCATATCCTTTCGGCTCAATTGGTTTTTCTTTTCCGTCAATCCGTAAGACTTTCTCTGGTTCTTCAAGTATGCTACCAATCCGAATGAGCGATCCTCCAACTTGCTGAACTTTCGTCTCTACCTCATTCCATTTCTCAGGTGCCATAGTAACAATTAACTCGAATTCT
This sequence comes from archaeon, assembly GCA_016550425.1. The sequence continues at coordinate 6,976 of JABXGS010000168.1, read as the reverse complement.
TCTCCTCCATATAAGGCAAGGTCAACTGGATCTAAATCATTCGCCGATGCGAATTTCTCACATATTTCTGGAATAGGAAGATAATCAAGTTGGAATCCGACTCGACTTGCCGAAGACAGCTCATACAAAGACCATGCAAGTCCATCACTACTATCTATCGAAGCAGAAACAAAACCGCTTTGAGCTAGTATCTGGCCTTCTTTTAATCGAGCTTTCGGATGTAATGCTGACTCACGAATTTGTGCAACGAGTCCAGCGGGTTCAGAACAACCCCGTAACAAAGCCTCAAATAATGCCCCAGTATACCCAAAGTTGCCTGTGGTAGCAATCAAATCACCCGGTTTAGCCCCACTTCGCCTAAGAATCTGATTCCGAGGTACCTTTCCAATTGCTGTGCAGTCAATCACCAGGTCCAGGCATTGATTAGTATCCCCTCCGAGATAATATGTATCATGCTCACGACACACATAATTTAATCCTCCAACAATTGCCGCAACAAAATTTGCTTCTGTATCTGTTGGTAAACCTAAGGAAAATATCACACCAAGAGGTATGGCTCCTTTTGCAGCTAGATCGCTTAATCCCATAACTCCAGCTTTCCACGCAATTTCGCTAGCAGACATCCCAGGTAAAACATCAGTTGATCCAACCAGCATATCACTATTCGCGATGATGGCTTCATCATTAAGAGGTACAGCTACTGCATCCTCCATTCCAGAGAGAAGCGCTTTATCATAAGGAGTGATTAAATCCTGAAACCAACGGATTAATCCTCTTTCGCCAAGATCACGAAGTTTATTCGTCTTTTTCGACATCTACAATCCCTTCAAGTGCTATTATTAACTACTAAGTCGAAATCTTTTTGGGTCTCCCTATTCAACTCATCTACAGCGCCTCGGTAGCTCAGTGGTAGAGCGACAGCCTCGTAAACTTCTTTTCTTTGTGGTCGAGTAAGCTGCTGGTCGTGGGTTCAATCCCCGCCCGAGGCTCCATTTTCTTCAAGTGATCATCTAAGCTGGCTTAATGCGGGAATCTACTATTTCCTGGAATTTCAGCCCACCAGCCTGCTCCAACAACGTGTCTAAATCCATGAAATTAATTATTGGTGTAATCTCAGTTTCAGTTTTCGTCAATTTTTGAATCATACGTTTGGCTTCAGTTTGGTTAGCTCCTGACTTCAATACAATATTCAAGGAAAGGACATCCATTGAATAAGGATCATCAGGCTTTGATTTACTCACAATAATCTGAGCCTCATGAATTTGGCTCATTGCTAACAAAGACTCACGCAATGCTGTCAGGTTAACGGTTGCACCCTTAATTTTCTCTTCAGCAATTCCCATTACATGCATTTGAGCACCAATTTCGGATTCTCTGGAGATATTAAAGAAACAAGGCATCTCTAATCCACAATGAGGACATTTACCGGTTGTCACCTTGTCTACATGATCACCCATCAAATAGCCCTCAAACATCGATGAACGGCCATCGACATGAAAGATGGTAATATAACCTCCTTCTTCCGGACTAGTAAATTCATAGCCACCAGCATCATCTGTAAATTTGACAAAACGAATAGCGAACGCCAGAGGAGAAAGATTATGATATCCACCTTTTTCTTGACATTGGCAAGCTACTCCAATTTTGGTTTCACTTGCAGCCCACCCACCAATTACGCGGCTTTCAGTCATACCAACCTCTGCAAAGTTAGCTTTAATGTCATCAATTACTCTGTCATAAATACGCTCACCTGCTAAGAGGATGATTCCTCGTTTTTCTAATTTCGGTTTTTGGTGAAGTAATTCCCGACAGAAGATATTTCGCAAATATCCGGGCATCGCTGCAAAACCTGTAACTTTGAATAATTCGGCGAGCTGAACAAGTTTATCCGTAGATATTGCTCCCCCTGCAGTTGAACGAACAATAAAATCTGCCATTTGAAGCAATCCACCATCCACACCAAAGAAGCCGAGATGAGGGGCAGATGGAAATAGATTCATAGCACGGAGTTCAAATCCATCTTTCACAAATGGATCAATTGCCATTTTTCCGGATTTAGCCATATTGTTCAACATTAACTCGTTATCGTAATGTGTAAGAAACACTGGCGAAGGAAGTCCAGACGCACGTCCCGATGAAAACCAGAAGAAACGTGGGGAATACTGGTGCTTAACATGGTCAAGGAGTTCATTAGTAGCTTTTTCTTTTCCAATTCGAAGTTTGACTTTTAGTCCACGACGAAAAACGAAACTATGTTCATCCTTAAATCCAGCTTCCTTGTAGTAATCCAACAAGTTTCTGATAGCTTCCGCCGAATCCCGTTCTTGTCCATCGACTTGTTGGGGATTTAACACAAATTCCCGAAGATTGTCTTTGTAATCAGCTTTCCTTACTAGGGGCAGTCCATATTTACCCCAGTCAGTGGGCACTTTGAGATCGAATGGATCAATTCCATTCTCTTTGAAGAGTCGTCGATAAAATGGGTGATTCGGATAAACCTGATATCGGATAAAAGCACGGAACTTTCGATTTTGTATCGACTCGATTTCTTCATAACTTAGTGATTTGAGCTCATTAAACGAAAGAAAGCGTTTCATTCTCAGCACCGAACTGAAGATGATCTGTTTAATATTAGTACCTAGCCTATTTCTAGTTTGCAAAAAGGGTTTCGAACATTTAAGAAGCGGGCTACTAGTACAAGGTTTGTACTCTTGCTAATATAGCAGAAAAACTAGCGAATTCAATAACGAAATAAAAGAAAGGATGAGGACGGAGTATCTAATCGACAAGGTCGACTAGAGCCACGTCTTCGAATGCACCGGAGGGTAATTTCCGTCTAATAGTAATTGGGAGAACTCGTTTCTGTAGCTCCAATTCTGCAATCCGGATTGGGTCATTAATATCCGAAGTTATTCGTGTTAGTATTGGGGCGCCCATCGATATTTGAAGTGCACGAGATCCCACTACCCGGGATTTTTCGTATCGGGTCATTCGTTTAGGACCGATTTCAGGTCCTTTCTTTGGCACATTTTCCGCCTCTTTTTTATCCGATTTTATTCATCGAAGTCTTCGCCACCGGGAGGCCCCCCAGGGCCGCCACCGCCTTCCATACCCTTGGATGCGATTACATCATCGATGCGTAGAAGCATTTGCGAAACTTCGCTTGCAGACTTGACAGCCTGCCGCTTCACAACTAAAGGTTCCCAGACATTAGCTTTTGCAAGATCACCGACTTTGCCTTTAATCCCATCAACACCCGCGGAAACCTCACCCTTTTCATGTCGGGCTTTAAGGTCTGCAATGATATCAATCGGATCGAGACCTGCGTTTTCAGCCAGTGTCTTAGGAATAATCTCCATTGCTTCAGCAAATGCTATGACAGCAAGTTGCTCACGACCAGGAAGACTTTCAGCATACTCTTGAAGTTGTCGGGCAACCTGAATTTCAGGTGAACCTCCACCAGCAACAACTCGCCCATCCTCTACGACGTTACGAATCACACAGAGTGCATCATGTAATGCTCGCTCTGCCTCATCAACTGCGAGATCAGTGCTTCCTCGAAGAAGAATACTAACAGCCTTAGGATTCTTGCAGCCTTCGACAAAGACCATTTTGTCATCCGCAATCTTGCGTTCTTCTAGAAGTTGGGCTGTACCCAAGTCTTTCTTAGTTAGCTCATCAAGATTTGAAATCAGCTTTCCACCAGTAGCTCGTGCTAGTTTCTCCATGTCACTTTCTTTGATTCGGCGAACAGCCACGATACCCTCTTGTGCCATGAAGTGCTGTGCTACGTCATCAATGCCTTTCTGGCAGAGTACAACGTTGGCACCGATTTTTTTGACTTTTGCCACCATTTCTCGAAGCATTCGTTCCTCTTCATCCAGAAAAGCCTGCATTTGCGAGACTTCTCGGATATCGATTTTTGCTGTGAATTCTGTTTTTTCTACTTCAAAGGCACTCTGAATAAGAGCGATTTTTGGATTCGAGACGCTTTTTTCCATACCAGGGTGGACAATTTCTTTGTCAAGGACGATGCCCTCAATGAACATCGTATCGCGAATTGTTCCACCTTGTTTCTTCTCTACCTTGACATTATCAATATCTGCGCTCTTAGCTCCATCAACGGTGTCTGTGATACGTTGAATGGCTCTTACTGCTAAATCGGATAGGAATTTCCGAAACTCAGAGACAACCTTGGATTGCATGGATGTCATTGCGACTTTTTTGAGCATTGCATCGCTTGAATCATCCAAGGCAACGGAATCCAAAACTTCAAGAGCTTTTTCAGTTGCTTTACGATATCCTTCCACGATTACAGTGGGGTGGATTTTCTGATCAATAAGCATCTCGGCTTGTTTGAGCAGTTCTCCTGCTAATACAACGGAGGAAGTTGTTCCATCTCCTACTTCATCGTCTTGGGTCTTTGCAACTTCCACAATCATCTTTGCAGCAGGATGTTCTACATCAATTTCCTTTAGAATAGTAGCACCATCATTAGTAATTGTAACATCTCCGAAGCTGTCGACGAGCATCTTATCTTGTCCCTTGGGACCAAGTGCTGTACGGATAGCTTCTGCGATTGCTACGGCCGCCATTATGTTATTATGTTGTGCATCACGGCCACGTTCACGCTTTGTACCTTCTTTGAGCAATAGTATTGGGGTTCCACCCAATGACATAGTGGGTCACCTCTTTTGCTAAAAGTAAGGATGTTGCACTTTTCGCTTCAATATAAGCGTTTCTCTAGTGCTTACAACAAATTTCACTCGAGTTCAAGATTTCCACTTAGTAAGCTTATATTTCCAACATGAGGTGGTTTGCCTAATATACGCTTGACCGCATTGTAGCAACGCTGTGCCTGGTCTAAGGGGGTAATAGGTAGATCTCGCATGAGATGACTTGGATGAAAAACCAGGAGACTGTATTCAATAGATGGTTGATTCAAGCTTTTAAGAAATCGAGCAATTTCAGTCACTTCATACTCATCAACATAATGGGGAACTAATAATGTAGTTGCCATTAACGGCGTGTACTTTCTTTCTCCAAAGCCGAGTGTATCCGCTAGCATTGCGAAATTATCAAATATCGTTTCCTTTGAAATGCCGCAAAGTGCTCGATATATCGGATTTGAAAAAGCTTTCAAATCAAACTTTACTATTCCGCCACTCTCTTCTACCATTTTTCCCATTTTCTTAATCAACGACGGATTACCATGACCGTTCATCTCAACACATTGACGAAGTATTCGCTGTTCAAAATGACTCTTACATTCTTCCATGAAGCGTATTGTAAATGGTAGCTGAGGTTCTGGTGATCCACCAAAATAACACACACAGGATATCTTCGAGTTGTTTTCAATGACAGATAGAAGGTCCCCTAGTTTTACTAAGGTTCCCTGAGCAATGCGTTTATGGGACACATTTTGACAAAACAAACAATCTAAACTACATCCATAGAAAAATACCGCAAGATTTGAAAAGCCATATTCTGGACGAGGGTTCATGGACCATTTCGGGTATCCAACTCCGGTTCCTCCTGGACAGAAATATGATGCACAGCAATTTGTTATGTGAGGGTCCAAATAATAATGTAATAAAGCCCTTGTAGCTGAGACCTTTTGAACAAGTCGTCCGTTCTGATTCAGCCGGAGACCACAATACCCTTTTTCACCTTCAGGAATACGACACTCGTTTGCACACACTTTGCACTGAATCCCATCTTTTTCTTCATAGACGATTTCAGGTAATTCAAATAAGTATGAACGCCATTTATGAGCACCTTGAATGATTTCGCTTGATTCATCTGGTCTAGATCGTAAACAAGATGCACATACGGGAAGAACTTCAGCTAATCCATCTACTTGTTGACAAATCAGACATTTCGGCATTGTCTTTTTTAAATACTATATTGAAAGACAAAAGATTTCTGTTACTATCAGATACTCTTGTAACTATCTTTTTCTTTGATTAGGTATCTGAGTTATGAGAGAGATAAAATGCTGTATCGAGAGATTTGTCAATATTATTACCGAATAGAAAAAACTACGAAACGATTAGAAATGACAGACATACTTGGTGAACTCCTAAAGCACTTTGCAATTAACACTAATGCAGAAACAATAGAACAGGTTGCATATCTAACTCAAGGCAAACTCTATCCTGACTGGACTGGAAAACCAGAAATAGGAATCGCTGAAAAAATGGCAATTAACGCAATTGCAATTGCCCTTGGAATCAGTAATAAAAAAGTAACAGACACTGTGAATACTACTGGGGATATCGGTACTGCAATTGAAAAGCTACTTGAATCAAAACGCCAAACTGCTTTATTTCAAACTCCTCTGTCAATACAACAAGTGTATGACTCATTAGTGAAAATTGCCTTTGCTCAGGGATCAGGGAGTGCTGACCTTAAGGTTCGCATTCTAGCTGGACTAATTAACGCATCAACTCCACTTGAGGCACGTTATTTACTCCGTACCGTCACTGGCACGTTACGTCTTGGCATCGCTGAAATGACTGTTATCGATGCCCTCGCACAAGCCTTTGCTGGTGGAAAAGAACATCGCGATGCGATTGAGCGTGCTTACAATATAACAAGTGATTTGGGGTACATTGCTGGTCTTATTGCTTTTGAGGGACTTGAAGGCATTGAAAAGGTAAAGGTCCAGGTCGGAAAACCAATTCGTATGATGGCTGCCCAAAAACTTTCGACTCCTCAAGAAATTTTCGAGAAATTAGAAGGTAAGTTGGCAAGTGAATGGAAACTCGATGGGGAGCGAATGCAGATTCATAAACAAGGTGACGATATCATAATATTCTCTCGTCGGCTTGAACAAATTACTCAGATGTATCCCGATGTTGTGCAGCTAATACTCAAAAATATCAAAGCAAAAGATTGTATCATAGAGGGTGAAGCCGTAGCTGTAGACAAGCAAGATCCACAAAAACTCCTTCCATTTCAGATCCTGATGCGA
>JABXGS010000167.1 GCA_016550425.1 archaeon | reverse complement strand
GCAACTGCAAGAGCTAGCCCCACGGTTCCTAGTCGAAGTGGTTGGGTACGGCTATCAGTAATAATTACACCCAATTCACGCCCAAATTCCTTTTCAAACGCTTCTTTGATTCGCCACACGGTTTCTTGAGGATTCGATGGAAGAAGAACCACATGCCCACTAGGAGCATTAGATCGATCAATTCCTGCGTTTGCCATCAGAATATTGTCCTTGATGGTTAGGAGCACATGGGGTACTCCTCCTAAAATCTCATCAGCTTCATCGAGAATAAGCTGCGCAAGCGGCGCTTCCAATTCGTATCGTTTCGATAATTCCTGGGCACGCGATGAAACATTCACAGTAGCCAGTTTCCGGATTCGATTTTGAGAGGTGGCAACTACAGTCTCAGCAATGACAATAATGTCGTGAGAAGCAAGAGTAAATCCATTCTCAGTTATTGCAGATGAGAGCACTTTAACTAAATTGTCACCTGGCTGGATTAGTGGGGTTTGTATTCCGAATAGCTCCATTTTACTCACACTCACGAAACGATTTAAGCGCCGCAACCATCTTTATGCAATCTTTATTTGCTCTTATATCGTGTGCCCGAAGGATATGGACACCTTCAAGGATGGAAACCGTTGCAGAAGCAAGTGTACCAAAAAGACGATTAGTCGCCGATTCATACCCTAGCACCTGCCCAATGAAACTTTTCCGTGAAACACCAAGTAGGATTGGCTTGTTGAGAACCCGAAAAGCTTTGAGGTTTCGAATAATTTGTAAATCACATTCTACTGGTTTCCCAAATCCTAATCCCGGATCAACAACGATTAAGTCCTTCGAAATTTCGTTGATTTCAGCAATTCGAAGACTTGTTTGCAACGCAGAAATAATTTCAGGAATTGTCTTTTGATCACCCGGCAACGAATTAGTGGCCATGATGACGCAGCCGGCCCCTGCCTCCTTAATGACCGCTGCCATCGAAGAATCATATTTCAGACCTGATACATCGTTAACTATTGTAGCTCCTTTTGATAGCGCAACCTTTGCCACCTGCGAACGCTGTGTATCGATAGACACAGGAATATTCCAGTGTTGAGAAATACGCTTGACCACAGACTGAATACGCTTTGTTTCTTCTTCAGAAGAGACTGAGGAAGCACCTGGGGCAGATGATACACCCCCAATATCTATAATATCGACTCCTTCCTCGATCATTCTTTCAGCGGCTTTCATTGCTTCTTGAACAGACGGATAATATGATTTTTCATAGAAGGATTGAGGGTCCAAGTTAATGACACCCATAACTGCGACAGGATAATTATCACCAACAATTACGTTGCCAAGTCGAGATCGAATATCGGGCATGTATGTCACCGAAAACTTAATGCCACTTGCTAAATAAGAAATCGACCGTTGCATGGATGTCATCATAATGACAGGCTCTCAATTACTGAAAACACATTTACACAAATGGCATGTCGAGAATGGTGCTAAGATGGCACCATTTGCCGGTTTTCATATGCCTTTGTGGTACCAGGCTGCAGTCCCTGAACACCTTTCCACCCGAAATGCAGCTGGCCTTTTTGATGTGACCCATATGGGCCGAGCCATGATTACCGGTCCAGAAGCAACCGAGTATTGTGAGAATCTCTTACCTACACGAATTCAAAGATTAGACCAGGGAGCCGGAACTTACAGCGCTTTCTGTACCGAGGATGGAGGTATCGTTGATGATCTTTTCATATTCCGTCTGGCAGATTCGAAGTATTACATGGTTGTAAATGGCGCTAATCGTAAGAAAGACTTTGCTTGGATGAAAAAACATAGTACCGACTTTGAAGTGAATATCTCAAACATTTCTGATAATACACCTATGTTTGCATTGCAGGGTCCCAAAGCTGTAAAGATCTTACAGAAGTTGTCATCAGAAGATCTATCGTCTGTTCCGCGTTTTAATGCTATTCAGACAAAACTTGATGGCTTTGAAGCCATTGCCACACGCAGTGGTTACACGGGTGAAGACGGGTTTGAGATTGCCCAGATCGATATTAAACCAAAGGAACGCAGTAAAGCGATTCAGCTTTGGGAAAGCATACTTAGAGAAGGGAAATCTGACGGAGTTGTCCCTGTCGGATTAGCTGCGCGTGATACGTTACGATTAGAAGCGGGTATGGTTCTTTACGGTAATGATATCAACGAGGAGACAAGCCCGTACCAAGCTCGAATCGGGTTTATAGTTAATTTGAAGAAAGAACATTTCATTGGTAAAGACGCACTAGTCGTCGAGAAACGGGAAAAAGCTCAGCGACTACGAGTGGGGCTAATTATGCTTGGGAAAGGGATTCCACGCACAGGGAACGCAATTTATGCAAAAGGTGAAGTAATCGGAGAAATTACGAGCGGTTCAATTTCCCCGATGATTCGAAAAGGAATTGCCTTAGGATATGTTCAACGCCAATTTCGAAAAACAGAGACACTCGTAAATATTGAAATTGGAAAGAAACTACGGTGGGCTGAAATTTTTCACCCTAAGAAACTGCTTGGACGAATTAAAAAACTCGCAGAAGTTTAAAATAATTAGAATCTGTTTATCGAGAGTCCCAATCATTTTGCATTTCTTGAACGAAATTAACTAATAATTGCGCTACAGGATGCTTGGGGTTAAGATGAAGAATTCGACGTCTTCGAAAGAATCGAATATCCGAGACAATACCTGCCTTAATGAGCGGGAGTAGACAGCGTTCCACTGAAGAAACTGACACGTTCGCACGACGGGCTAACATCGAAAGGTGCATGGTGGTATCTTTCTGTTCGATAAGCACCTCTAATAAACGGACCTGAGGAGTATCCCCAAATAACTCTTTTAGCCGACCCATTGATGTAGCCAACCTCCCCGCTCAAAACGGGAACCAGTTATCAATACAGAGGTGCCTTTAGGAAATAAAACTTATCTCCAAAAAAATTTTGGGCTTAAGAGGGGGTTAGGAAATGGTTACACGGGTTCCAATTTTGCCATCATTTATTGCATGAAGTATGTTTTGGGGATTACTTCCATTAACAAACCAGATTTCAACCCCAGCACGTTCAATGATATCCAATGCACGTTTATCGAACAGAGGGTAAGAACCCGGTTCATTAGCTAAGGAAGATACAATAACTCGTAATTCGTTTAATGTAATTTTAGAAAGAAGCTTGGCTTTAGACGATTGTTTAGGATCGTGATCGTAGACCCCATCAACATCGGTTACGTTAACTAAGACCTCGGCTCCTATTATTTCAGCGACCGTCGCCGCAACAGCGTTGGTTGATTGTCCTGGTTGAAGCCCACCCAATACGAGTAATTTATTTGAGTCTATTAAACTTGTTAATTGCTCCTCTGTCATAATGGGACTGGGATAGGTATTCTCCTCTAATGAGGCAATCATTAGCTGTGCACAAACCCAAGTTGCAGCGATACCCAACTGATCCAATGCATCGCGATTAGCCCCAAGAGTCTTACCCTTTTCAACTAATTTCTTCGCCAAAACTCCTCCACCAACTACAACAATTAGTTCATGTTCTTCGTGTTTTAGTTGCTGAATGACTTCTGCCATCTTACTGAAGTGATCCATATTGAGATTTTGTTCACTATCAAAGAGGAGAGACCCACCAATTTTTAAGACAAACTTCATGTCAACACCTTTGTAGTTCGAAAAGTTTATCATAACCTTTAACGGTTGCTGCTCGCACTTAATGACGCATCCATGCCTTTTTGCTTTATGCGAACAGGGAGTTGATCTTCATGTCTACTACCAGTGAATCATTTCAGCGGTTCAAGCTCAAGAAGGTAGTGGAAATGCTCGATCGGAAAAAGGGGCTTCACACTGAATTGATTACTCTCTACATTCCCCCCGACCGACAGATGAGCGATGTGCTAGGAACACTCCGTAATGAATATGGTACAGCAAGCAATATCAAGTCGAAATCAACACGCAAAAACGTAATGGATGCAATTCAGACGGTAATTCAACGGCTCAAAATCATTCCCACCCCTCCACCAAATGGTCTAGCAGTCTTTGCAGGGGCGATTCCACATGGTGCTCCTGGAAGCGAAAAAATGGAAATTTACCTTATAGAACCTCCTGAACAAGTAAACGTTTACATTTATCGGTGTGCAGCTGAGTTCTGGTTGGACCCACTTCGTGATATGCTCTCACCTAAGGAGAGTTATGGGTTAATCTCAATCGATCGCAGTGCGGCCTCTTGGGCGTTACTTAGAGGAACTAGTTTAGATATAATAAAAACCGTGAAATCTGGAATAATGGGAAAACATCGGGCGGGTGGACAAAGCCAGCGACGATTTGAACGTTTAATTGAGCAGGCTGCTCATGAGTTTCTAACCCGTTCCGGAGAATTAACCCGGGAATTCTTCGAAGAAGTACCGGATTTAAAGGGCATCATCATTGGTGGACCAGGCTTTACCAAAGAAACCTTTACAGACAAAGGCTATCTTAAACCACCTTTGAGTGAAAAGGTATTAGCTGTTCTTGATACCGCATATTCAGGTGAAGAAGGAATCCGGGCTTTGGTTGAAAAATCAGAAGATATTCTTCGAAACCAACGGCTAATCGAGGAAAAGCGGCTTGTTCAACAATTTCTAAGTGAACTCGCCAGAGATACCGGTCTTGCCACTTATGGTGAGAAACAGGTTCGTGAGGCCCTTGACCGAGGTGCCGTTGAAGTCCTTCTTGTATCAGAAGGAATTGACTATTCCCGTATCACTGTAGAGTGCAGTTCTTGTGGGTATAAAACTGAAAAGACCCTTGCTCCAGAGGATATTGTCAAACTAGAAAATAAATTGGAATCGCAACAATGCGAAAAGTGTCAAAATCAGTCTCTACAGATTGTCGAAGCCCAAGACATCATTGAGGAACTTGAGGAAGCTGCAAAGGAAACAGGAGCTACAATTGAAATCATCTCTCCAGAGACAGAAGAAGGTAAACAGCTCTTAAGCTCCTTTCGAGGTATTGCTGCGATTCTTCGTTGGTCAGAGCAAACATAGGCAACAATACTTGGAGAAAGCCTTTTTAGCAAGCGAAAGAATGCCGTTTCCTAATGAAATGAAAAAAGTCATTCTGAAGCCATAGTTCATTCCTCAACTGATCTGTATTGAAGAAGTTGGAAAAAATGGGGCACGAGATGCTGTTAAAAGAAAAACGTTGGAAGCCACAGATTGAAGAGGAAATTTTGGAACTGTGGACCAAAGAGCAACTTTACGCTTTCAAAAAAGATACTAAGAAGCCAATTTTTTCTGTTGACACGCCACCACCGTATCTTAGCGGTCCCTGGCATGTGGGTGGCTCAATTCATTATGCACAAATCGACATGATTGCTCGCACTAAAAGAATGGAAGGAAATGAAGTCCTTTTCCCCATGGGATTGGATCGAAACGGACTACCGATTGAGGTTCAAGTCGAAAAAGCCTATAAAAAAAGTATGCACGAAATCCCCCGACAACGATTCTTGGAATTATGTGCCGAATTTTTAGACCGCAATGAAGAAATCGTCCTTACTCAAGCCCAACGCCTTGGACTTAGTTGTAATTCCTTCAAAGACGATGAAGTGTATCGCACCGATAGTCCTGAATATCGTGCAGTGACCCAGCGTACCTTCATCGAGCTTTTCAACAATGGTCTCATCTACATCGATGACCGCCCTAACAACTGGTGTCCCGAATGCGGAACCACCATTGCCGATGCTGAAGTCGAATACAAGGACATCGAAACCACACTTTCAACTTTGAAATTTACCATCGAAGAAACCCAAGAGGTATTACCCATTGCCACAACACGACCCGAACTCCTTTCAGCCTGTGCTGCCGTTCTGGTCAATCCTGATGACGAACGGTATACACACCTACACGGAAAAACAGCACGCACCCCCTTATACAACAAAATCGTTCCGATAATCCCTCACCATGAAGCTCGTATCGAATTTGGCACTGGTGTGGTCATGGTCTGCAGTTACGGTGACTATACAGATGTACGATTATTCCGAGAATTACAGTTAGAACCCATCAACGCTCTAGGTCACGATGGAAAGCTCACAGGAGTAACCGGTCCCTACAACGGCCTAACGGTTAGAGAAGGACGAAAAGCCATCTTAAAAGATCTAAGAGCGAAAGGTCTCGTAATAAAAGAAGAGACTACGATGCATCGGACCCCCACCTGTTGGAGGACACGAAACCCTATCGAATTCATCGCTATGCCTGAATATTATTTGAAGCAGTTGCCATACGTCGATGACCTCCGAATCATAATTGACCAAATGACTTTCTTGCCCCCGAAGAATAAACAAATACTGGTGGACTGGATTAATAGCATTAGCCGCGACTGGCCTATCAGTCGACGTCGATACTATGGCACTGAAGTTCCCCTTTGGTACTGTAAGCAATGCGATGCAATAATCGTACCTCCTCCAGGTCCATACTATCAACCTTGGAAGAGCGCCCCTCCCATCGACCGCTGTCCGAAATGCGGTGCTACTAAGCAATTTGAAGGAGAAACCCGAACCCTAGATACCTGGATGGATTCTTCAATCAGCGGTCTCATCACCATCTTCTATACTAAAGACGAGGAATTCTTTCAGGCACACTTTCCCCCCAGCATCCGACCCCAAGGCAAAGACATCGTCCGAACCTGGCTCTACTACTCGATTCTCCGCACTTACCAACTCTTCCAAGCCCCCGCTTTCCATTATGTCTGGATCAGTGGTCATGGACTCGATGAAAAAGGTGAAGCCATGAGCAAATCCCGTGGCAACACCATCGATCCCAACCCCCTCATTGACAAATACGGTGCTGACGCCTTCCGCCTTTGGGGGGCTCTCGAAGCTTCCCTTGGCTCCGATTTTCGATTCAATGAAGGGCGCCTAGCCGGTGCCCATCGCTTCCTTACCAAACTTTGGAATATCTCACGATTCATCTCTGGATTTCCTCAACCTACTGACAAAAACATCGATCTTCAACCCGCAGACCATTGGATTCTCTCCGAACTCAACCAACTCATCCAAAAGTCAAAGAGAGGCTATACCAAGTTAGATTTCATCATTCCCTCCCGCGAACTTCGCACCTTCACTTGGGACCTCTTCGCCAGCCATTATCTAGAACTGGTTAAAGGGCGCGCCTATTCCGAGAAGAGTGAAGCTGGACGAGCCGCTGCATGGTATACCCTACATAAGGTTCTCAACGCTATCCTAAAGCTTCTCGCCCCCATCTGCCCCTACATCACTGATAAAATTCACCGAGAACTCTATGATAAAAAGACCTCAAT
>JABXGS010000166.1 GCA_016550425.1 archaeon | reverse complement strand
GGATTATCTGGATCAGCTGTGCCAAGATACATCTGTGGACTGTCGACCCCAATGGCCCAGACAGGACCAATCGTGGCGTTGTTCTTAACTGCTGAGTCAATGACACCAAGACCAGATCGTCCAGCTGCCGCAAAGATGATATCAAAACCTGTAGTATATAGACCGTCCGCTAGGGTTTCTGCATAACCTGGGTTAGCCCAGTCACCGACCCATGCATTGTCTACGAAGGATGTTTGAGTTGCGTTCATAGCAATACCAGGAACAGTGATATTGGCTCCGTAGAAGTATCCGGCAGCAAATTCGCGGATAAGTGGGATATCCATTCCGCCTACGAAGGCAATGTTACCAGTGGCTGTGTATATTCCAGCAAGGGCGCCCACAAGGGCAGAACCCTCATTTGCTGAGAAGAGAATTGATCGAACATTGGTATAGTTTACAGGATCGATAAACATGTCCACAATTGCAAATTCTTGTGTAGGATGATCTTCTGCAACTGCCATAATGGCATCAGCTTGGTCGAATCCGATACTGATAATGAGATCATAGGGATTAGCTAATCCTGCATGTTCTGCATAGGCCCGTAGGAAGGGCTCGTATTCAGCGATAGCAGTAGGCTCAACAAAGGTGAAATTGACGTTGAAATCGTTGTGTGCCATTACAGCACCGGCATAGCATCCGTCGTTGAATGATTTGTCACCAAGACCACCTGTAGCAAAAACAATTGCTACTTCGTGCGGGTTATCAACAGGAGCAGGTGGAATCGGTGGGAAGAAGAAGAAGAAGGTAGCAGCGCCGACTGTAACCACTATGATAATCACTATTAGAATAACGGCTATGAGTGTATTTCGTTTCATTTTTTTGGCTCCTCCAATCGACCTCTCGCAGAAATGGCATCCTTGCTCAAAGAAGAATAAAGCAGCTTAATTGAGCCGACTCATTTCTGGTATGGTCCAAAGAGCTTGAAATGTGTAGAAGCAAAGGAGTATAAAAATATAGACATTCATCAAATGGAAAGGAAACCGGCTAGCATGGTTTAATAGGATTCATTTCGTCAGATGTCGATGTTGAAACCATGAGCGCCCACGGCAACCAACTTGGTTGAACCGAGATTATCATGTTTGCCTTCTGCCTCATGGACATGTCCACTGTACACAGCCAACGGTTGGACTTCTGTGACGAAATCTCGTAAGCTTTGATAGCCGATATGGTTCCCACCCCAGGTTACATCAACGGCGGTGCCGTAGGGAGGAGTATGTGTGCAAAGAATTAGATCATTGAGATAATAGAATCGACTTAATATCTTTTGGACATTTTCTTCAGTAAGTCCAAAGGGCAGACCTGGTAAGCCTCCACCCAAACCAGCGAATGTTTTTCCTTTCAATTCTATATGGTCGCCATGAAGGTAATGAAAACTATCATATTCTCGACATAGCCATTTTAGTTCATCAGCATCATCATGATTTCCGGGTATGAAATAGATTGAGGTGTCTGTTTCGAGAGATCTGAGTATGTCGCTTAGTCCTTTTCCGAAACTAGCAAAGTCTCCGAGACCAAATCCTACATCGACCTGTACTAACTGGGTTCTGATGTGCGATATTGCGTGTGATTGTCCATGAAGATCTGAGAAAAAGAGAACTTTCATTCTCGTTGAGGCTTGTTTACACTCAACAAAAACCTTCCCATTTTACCTCAAGTGTGATTCCGTGAGAAGGTGGTTGATTTTTACAAAAGAATAAAGGGAATAAGGGTTACCAGCCTTCTTTTGAAATAAGCTGTTCAGAGAGGTTTAAGCATAATGACAAAATCTGAAGTATTGTATGTGGATAGATCTGTGTTCCCGCGGTACTCTATGCTCGATAAACTTGAAGTCCTTTGGGACAAAATCGGTTTGAATAAAGCCATCAAGGAAGATGACCGGGTTATTATCAAAACTCATTTCGGGGCATATGGCAACCTCATGTACCTGCGACCTGCTCTTCTTAGGAAGGCAGTTGATCTCGTAAAAGCTCAAAAAGCATGGCCAATTCTTGCTGAATCTGCAGGGTTAGGTTATGGCGCTGGATTATATGGGGGACGCACCACTGCAGCTGAGTATTATAAGATGGCTGCAGCTAACGGCTATTCCATTGGTACGATGGGGGCACCAATTATATTACTAGACGGATATTGGGGGACCGACACCTTTACGATGCCCATTAAGGGAAAACACCTTGACAAAGTCGAGGTAGCAATGGCATTGCGTGATGCTGATGTTATTGTAATAATGACTCACTTCAAAGGTCACGGTGGAACTGGCATGGGAGGCACCCTAAAAAACCTAGGGATTGGTTGTGTCGGCAAATACAGCAAGACAATGATGCATGGTCCACAAAACCCGATTGTCAATGCTGATGAATGTAAGGGCCCTGAATGTAGTAAATGCGTGCGTGTGTGTCCCACTCAGTGCATCACGGTTAATCCTAAAGTGAAAATCGACTTTGAACGGTGTATTCATTGTATTCATTGTGTCTCTGCATGTCGGCAAGCCGATGCGAAAGCCATCACAGCCAAATGGGGAGAGAACCCCCCAGTTGCGACAGAACGAATGATAGAAAACGCCCTCGGCGTCATGGATGGAATTGGACGTGACCGGTTCTACTACTTTAACGTCGCCTTGGATATCAGTGAATGGTGTGATTGTATGCCAGCAGGTCCTCAAGCCCTAGTACCTGATTTAGGCATCTTTGCCTCTCGAGATCCAGTCGCCATTGACGCGGCAAGCGTGGACAAACTAAATGAAGCTCTTCCTATTGCTAGTTCTGCGTGTGGAGATATCGCTCCGGGTGAGGATAAACTAGCTGTTGCTACCCCCTGGCCTGATCCACATACGGGAGAGAGAACGCCGACCCAGTGTCATCTGGTTCAATTAGATTATGCGACCGAACTTGGGCTAGGTCAGAAGGAGTATAAGCTCAAACACGTTGACAAGCCTAAGCCAAAATAGGGTCTAAGTCTTTCTTGATTTGGATTTTCTCGTTTTAGTTTTCGCCTTACTCTCTTTGAGGCTGGACTCATTACGTTTTACCCATTGGTCCAAAAACATCTTCGCATAATGGATTGGCACCCCAACTTCGAAGAGGTACCCTGCAATTTCGTGACGGGTCTTTCCCTCCTTTGCGAGTTGACTTGAAAGATTGAAGGTGAATTCTTTGAGTTCCCAAGGATACACGACCCAGGCTTCGGTTTCCACCACATAATAGTCAGGAACGAGTTTGGTCCAAGGTTTCATATGCATTGTAGCAGTCCGTGGATTTTTATAACCACGGTGCTGTAGATGCTGACCCGCAATGAGAAGACTATCTCCAGTATCAGAAATATCATCAACGAGGAGCGGAGCCTCCCATTTCATATCTCTCGGAATTTCTTGGCTAATATGCGGTTCTTGATCACGCGCATAGATTCCTCGATATAAATCGACTTTGACATTTGCAGTATCTCGTGTGAAAAAGAGGTCTGAGAGAATTCGTGCAGGTATCCATCCCCCACGAGCCACACCCACAATAACATCAGGTTGAAAATTAGATTCCATAATCTTCTCATACAATGTAAAACAGAGCTCGTAAAGGCGTTCCCACCAGACAAATTCAAAATTGGTTGCCATACTGCTAGGTATCTAACCAGTCTATAAAGCTTATCGTCAAAAACCGCCTCACAACAAGCTCGAAGTCGAAGAAGTGATTTGACTTTGGATTCATGAATAATTATGTATAAAGGCATTAACTACCAAAGAGGATTAGGCTGGAGCTAATGACAAAATCTACCAACTCCGAGAATGAAAGAAAGAAACCGGAGTCGGAGAAAGAACCAGAAAAAGCAGACCTTCAAGCCAAACTCGAAGACATCTCTTCCCGATTAACCAGAATTGAACGGGTCTTAGCGAGGCTTGAACCCGAGATGGGTGAATTTCAACAATCCACCCGCCTTATTCGTGATGGGATGGACTTTTATGGCAACCTATTTGAGATGATGGGTCGTTTTTCAGGACGTCAACGGCTTCAAAAGCAATTCCCTACTCTAGCAAAAGATGAGATAAGCCGGCTTATTGTGGATGCTTTAGAACCAGGTAATCCTCAAAATATCAGCCAATTGACAGTTGCAGTCAGACGTGGTCGAGGGACCGCTTCTCGTCGAATTGTCCGGGAACGGCTTCAGCAACTTCAAGCTATGGGACTCATCAAAGAAGCTCATCGCGATAAGAAGGCCACGTATTACAAGCTCACAGATGACCTCCTGTAAGCTGAAAATAGAGTTTGTGAACCGAAATCTGGTCACTTTTTCGCAGATAGTATTTGTTCTCTGACCACACAAGTATAGGTTGGTGTAAACAATTATGAGCGACAAGGACCCAAAATCAACTGATGTCGAGGAGGTTCGAGATATTCTTGAAGCCGTTCAAGAAACCGTACCTGCCCTCATCAGCCAACTCGTTCAAGCAATCTATTCTCCCGAAGTTGCGGAAAGCATCGCTGAATCCGTTGGTTCTCTGTATCAAGGACTTAAGAAAAAAGGCCTACCAGATGAGTTAGTTCTTGATATGACCCGGAAATACATGAGTGTCTTAGACATAAAGGATTTCATGAGCGAAGGATTAAGCACGGGACGGAAATCCAAAGACTTGGAAATCAAAATTGAACGTGCCCTTGAGAAAAAACGGTCAGAAAAGGAGAGTATCTAGAACGAGGCCGAATGGAGTGAGAAATCATCTGGCCGAATTTTCCAGGTCAGATACTTTCTCTCTCATTCCTCCTACCATTAAAAAAAGAGGCGTTTAGAGGAATGAATGCCCGAGAAATCGTTGCTACCATGTATTATGGACTCCGAGTAGCAATTCGTTCTTGGATTGCGTTGCGGCGAGGAAAACGCTTTGCTAACGATGGAATACGTGTCTTTCGGAAAACCCTGAATAGCCAAGGATTACCTCCTGACGTTGTCGATAACTTGACTCATACTTATGAAGCGAATCTTGTCGTTCTCTCAATTACGAAGATGTCACGATTTGTTCTACAGCCTACAAGAGAGTCTAATTCATGATTGCTTTCCATTCCCGGAGGAACTCTTTTGTTGGGTGTTCAGGGAGCCCGATCTCTAATAATTGTGATTTAATCTCCTGATATTCAATATTTTTTGAATACAACTGATGAGCAAATGAAAATGTAAATTCTTTCACTTCCCATGGATAAATTACCCAGGCATCTAATTTCTTGCTATAAAAGTTGGGCAAGGGGTCTGCCCAAGGTTTAACATGCAAACAGGCTGTTTGTATTTCAGAAACCTTGCGACGTTCTAAGTGTTTAACCGTTGCTTCCAAACTCGCTCCCGAATCAGCAATGTCATCGACGACGAGGACTTTCTTCCATCGTGGTTCTCCACTCACCGGCTGGGTTATGGAGGCATGTTCCTTAGTATCGAACAAATCCTGATAGAACTCAACCTTGACATTGGCTGTGTGTTGGATGATGAAAAAATCAGCGATAATTCGGGCAGGAACCCATCCCCCTCGAGCCACACCTACAATGAGGTCTGGTGAAAATCCAGCTTTTCGAATATGATGATAGAGCTGAAAACATAACTCATAAACTTGTGACCAATCAGCGTATTTGTATTCAAGTGTCATAATGAGAGATGGATTGGTTGGATATAAAAAGGGAGCTTTGGGTCAATAATTTTTCATTTGATTGGTGGCACGTTTACTGCTTCTGATTAATCCTCCTTTATTTTGGCACGTGGTTTGAATGCGATTTCACTCCATACAGTATTGCAGATCATAGAGTCTTATCGATTCATGAATAGAGCTCTTTGAAGAATCTGGTACAAAAGTTGCGAGCTGCGGACACTAACCTCCGAGCAGATCAGTTCCGTCATCCGCCATGATGAGTGGCTCTGGTTAGGTGCATGTTCGTCATCGTTGGTATCCGCATGCTCACGGATTAGGAAGTATTTCTACCATTTAGGAGTTTCTGAAGTGTGTCACTCCGTCTTTGAACCTTTCATCAATTCCTTGGTAATGGCGTTCATTGTGAGGAGTGGTCGGAGTAGGAAGTAGAAGAAGATTAATCCGACAAGAAACAAGGCAATTCCTAACACTTTCAAGTAAAGGCTGAAAGGACCAAGTGTTGCAAAGATTAAAGCAAGAGGCAAAATTGCTCCAATTAGAGATCGAATTAAAGTGAGCATGATGGCCTTCTGTGTATCTTTAACGAAAAAGACAGCGAGAAACGCAATGATTATAAAAAACAGGGTTATTCCGGCAACAATTGCCAGGAACGGTTCCTGAAATATTGCGGGGAATAAACCAGCGCCGATTAAAAGAACACCATAAATCACAATGGTCAAGAAAGTCCAATAATTAAAGGCACTCGTGAATTTCTTCAAGTCCATAGTAGCTTGAGTCAATCGTGTCATAGGATCTGACATGATAAGAAACCTCCAAATCGTTGCATCCTCGTTGAATATTCCCTAAATGCCTTTCTCTTTAGAGGAGTAACCAGATTTCTCTACCAGCTTCATTATTTTACTAGCCTTAATCTTTGTCAAAACTCCTCTTTCTGTAATGAACCCGGTGATATACTTTGCAGGTGTCACATCAAAAACTGGATTGAGGGCGGGCGTTTGATCAGGGGCTACTTGGACTGGTCCCATGCCGCCTGTTGGAAGTCGTCCAATCACAGTTCGCACTTCTTTTGAAGGTCGTTCTTCGATTTCTATTTGATCTCCAGTGGGAATCTCCAAATCAAAGGTAGCAATAGGTGCTGCAACATAGAACGGGATCTTGTGCACATTGGCAAGAACAGCTTTCTCATAGGTGCCAATTTTATTGGCGACGTCACCATTAGCCACAATTCGATCAGCGCCAACGATCACGGCATTAACAAGATTCTTTTGAAATAAATGTCCGCAGGCACTATCCACGATAAGTTGGTGAGGAATTTCTTCTTGTTGCAATTCCCAGGTTGTCAACCGGCTTCCCTGCAGCCAAGGTCGCGTTTCTGATACATAAACCATCCTTAGATTTCCAGCTTTGTATGCATAGCGTATGATGCTCAAAGCGGATCCATGATCTTGGAGCCCGAGTCCACCTGTATTACAATGAGTGAGGACTTGACTTTGGGGTTTGAGAAGTTTTGCCCCAGCTTGACCAATGGCTTGAGATGCAGCCATATCAGAGGCCAAAATGTATTGGGCTGCTTGATCAATACTCGCCTGCTTTTCTTCTATAGTGCTTTGAACCTCAGCTGCAGAAAGGCAATAATTCACAGCTGCAGAGAGATTAACAGCGGTAGGTCGAGCACCCTTAATTATTTGAGCAGATTCCATTAGCAAGTGGTTAAACTCTAGCACTAAAGACGTCTGAATCTCATGAGCGGCCTGTGCCATAGCGAATGCGCCTGCCACTCCGACTGAACCTGCTCCGCGAGTTACAAGATCCTTAATGGCTTTTACTGTATCTTGATAAGTATCTAGCTCTTTGATTTCAAATTTGAAAGGTAACCATCGCTGGTCAATCATTCGAACCATATGGTGTTCCATTTGAACAGCGAGCATGTCGACTATTTGCCCATCGATTTTAATCTGCATTGACCGAGACCTCCAGTTTAGTTATTAATCGGATTCGTGACCAAAAGAGTTTTGGGAGCCAGTCGATGAATTGTCTTTCTACACTTGCGTGGGTGATTTATTGGAAGCGATTTTTCAACGTCCAATTGGAACGATGCTATTTGATTTAGATGGAACCTTAGTGAATATTCCATCAATTTGGAGTTTTTTCGATGAAATTCTTGTCCAAACCCTCACTGAGTTCAATATCACAATTCCTTCAGAAGCCATACGTTTGGGGTTATGGCATTCGGGTGGGGAATTTGAGTTAGTCCTGCGCAGTTGGGGTGTAAAGGAGTATGATAGTTTCATTGCTCACTTTGACGAAATTGATTACAAGAAACGCCAAGAGTTTATTGCAAAAGGGATTATTCGCCTTTTTGATGATGTGGATGTCTTAGAGTCACTGCACGAGAGGGTCCCTCTGGGCCTTCTTACGAATACTCCACCAGAAATTGCCATCTTGGAATTAAAAATGTTTAATCTTGAGCGATTTTTCAAAGGACTTGTCATGTTAGGTACCGAGGAACAAGAATTCGCGAAACCTGAACCCGATGGATTCCTTCGTCTTTTAGATAAATTTGAAGTTTCTCCAGAGAATGCGGTGATGGTTGGTGATTCGAGTAGTGACATCATTGGGGGGAATCGCGTTGGGATGATTACGGTCCTCATTAAACGCCCAGATCAAGCTGCTCCAACCGACTTGGACCCCCCGCCTGATCTGACGATCACAAATCTAAATGATTTACTTAAATTTCAACTCTCAGGAACTGGCTAGTCTTTGGGACGGGTTATAATTTCTCCATATTCAACGAGTGCTGCGATTCCTCTTGCCCCACGCATAGGCAAGTGATAAGATGGTACACCTGCTAATCGGAGTTTGAACATTCGTTGCCTGATTTCTTTGGTTGATGGAACTGAAACAACAATAATAGGTTTCTTCCGTTGCTCGGAGGCTTCCACAATTGCCTGGCTGACCTGTTCAGCATCCAGCAAAGGTGTCATGAAAAGGGGAATCACGATGATACCATCGACCTCGTCGCTATCGAGCAAGGTGTTCATCGAAAAAGCAAATTGCTCGGCTGTCGCAGACCCGGTTAGATCTACAGGATTCTTAACCGAGTAGAAATACGGGAGTTTGGTGTGGAGCCGCTTTTGTAAAGCCGCAGATAACTCCGGGGCTTCGAGGTTGTAGTCAGCAAGCGCGTCCAGCGTCATCACTCCAAAGCCACCCCCACTTGTGATTACGCCAATACGGTTACTTTTTGCGGGTGGTTGGTGTGCAAGAGCTCTCGCCACGTCAAAGAACTCACCAATTGTTTTAACGCGAATAATTCCTGCTGCTTCAAAGGCTGCATCA
This sequence comes from archaeon, assembly GCA_016550425.1. The sequence goes on along the minus strand of JABXGS010000166.1, from coordinate 27,858 downwards.
TAGATGCGATCGGTGCCAGCAAGTGAGCCAGTATGGCTTGAAACGGCCCTAGTGCCAGCTTCACTCCGTCCTGCCTTAATTACAACGAAGGGTTTGACCCTGCAAGCCCGGCTGCAGATATCGATGAATTTTCGTCCACGATTAATGGATTCGAGGTAGAGTCCTGTGACTTGAGTGTCTTCATCGTCTTCAAGATAATCAATAAGATCACCTTCATCAACGTCAATAGCGTTACCAAAGCTCGCGAATTTACTAAATCCTATTTTTTCATTATAAGCGAAACTCATCACGGATCCGCCTACCGAACCAGATTGTGAAAGGAAAGAGATTCGACCCACTTGAGGTCGAGGTGTCGTACTTTCGGGAAGAAAGAGAGTGTCAATATGTGTGCTTGGGCTGAAGGTTCCCAGACAGTTGGGGCCTAGAACCCGAATGTTCCCCTTCTGGGCAATTTCCAGCACCTCATTTTCAAGTGCAACCCCCTCCGGACCGGATTCACGGAAACCACCAGATACTATGATGACATTAGGGACTTTGACTTCAGCGCATTCTTTCATTGCTTGAGGAACATATTTGGCAGGGATTACAATGACTGCAAGCTCAATGGGACCTCCACAGTCTTTGATTGAGGCATAGGTTTTGATACCAAGGATATGATGCCCTTCTTTAGCCGCCTTGGGATTGATAGGATACAATCGGCCAGGAAACTTGGCTGCGACCATTTGTTCAACAACAATATGCCCAATTCGTCCTGGTCTTCGGGAAGCCCCGATGATGGCGACACTTTTCGGTTTGAAGAAGCGATCCATTTGTGTTTCAATTGAATCCATTGCTGACCACACTTCGATGATTCAGATCTTCCAATAATAGAAGGTCCTTTTCCCATCAACAACCCCTTTGTGCTAATAAATGGATTTACCTGCCATTGATAAGGACGAAATACCTCTTAGGCAAGGTTCCTTATATCAAAAACCTTGTCCTCTTGAGGTTTAGAGTGACAACCACGGGTAATCTGTAGGAACTATGTACGTTCCGTTTATGATGCCAAGAGCGATATCTGAAATGATTAATTGGTCTGCTACAGAAACTGCCCAACGTGGTCCAAGAAGAGTATTATTCAGCTCCCAGCCCACACCATTGTTTAGCAAGCTAAACCGAGAAATGCCTGAAATAGATTGCCCGTTTACTACATAGTTCACAATCGTGTCATAAACAGCGACATCAAAGCGTTTAAGCATTGATGAAAGAACAAGTGTCGGTGCAATGGGCTGGGTTGAGTTAGCTGTTCCTAGATGCATTTTAGGATTATCAGACCCAATAACCCAGATAGGACCTCTGGTGGCGTTGTTTCTTCGAGCTGAGTTGATCACAGCTGACAACTGCGTTTTTGATATTACTCCGTCAACTGAGAAAATAATATCACAACCTCCAAAATATTGTTCATCAGCTTCAACTTCAGCGAGGACTTCATCTTCATACGGACTTACGAATCCAAAGTCAATATTAGGGGACGGCACATCGATTTCCAAAGCTATGGAAGGATTTGTGAGATCGGCACCCCAGAAGAATCCTGCACCATATCTATAAACACGGGGAAGGATAACTGACTCTCCGATGAATCCAACCTTGTTTGTGACTGTATAAAGTCCAGCAAGAGCACCAACAAGGGCAGCTCCTTCTTCCTCAGCAAACCGGATTGATCGTAGATTTGGAAGTACACCCGAATTAATGTAGTCGTCTATAGCAGCGAATTTTTGGTTCGGATAATCAGGAGCGATAGACCTTACTGAACCTGAACCATCCACTCCAACAGCTATTATCAGCTCATACGGTGTTGCCCACCCTACGTGTTCAGCATAACGCCGTAAGAGCACCTCGATATCTGAATATGATGAGGGCACAGCTTGTGTAAATTCTACTCCGAAATCATCGAGAGCGTCTAGAGCACCCTGGATACAGGCATCATTAATCCCCCTATCATTAAGACCCTCTTCGGTCAACACGATAGCCACACTGAAAGGATTGGGGGGTCTGATAATCTGAGGAAGGAGGGGATTGGTTAAGCCTACTGTGATGATTACGCAAGCAACCAACAGCACTGCTAAAAATACCCATAATGGGGGGCGTTGTTGTTTTTTTGTCATACTCTCCACACTCCATAACTGGGTATGTTCAGTAATGGAAAAAAACACATCTCATAAATATGCTGCTGTTTAGATCAATAATTAGAGCACCGTTTTTTGGATGTATATAAAAAAACAAAGGAAAGAAAGTGATCCAAGTGTGGATGAATATTAACCCGTGTACCAGCTCTAATTAGAGACTGATTTCTTGATCGTCTTCAGGATGAGAAAATCGGGTACAAGGTGATCATCAAGGTAAGCTTTTCTTGGAAATTGCTGAACCACGTCTTCAGAAGCTTTTGGTTCACTCACCTCAACAAGCGCGAAATTATTTTTAACCAGTTCATTGAGGTATGCGCTTATCGGTCTAGTGAACTGTATCGTTGGCGGGTCATCGGTGTAGAGCACGGGTCGTTCATCGAAGTAATCGATGACAACTTTCATCCGGTCTTCATTTCTTTGGCTATCTCCGGGAACCCTGATTGTGTTGCATGCAGGCCAGCTGAATGCTGGATGGAGAATACTAAACACAAAAATGCCATTTTCTTTTAGTGCCTGCGATATCTGTTTGAGTGTCGTTTTGTAATCATCGATGTCCATTAACGCCATATTGCAGACTATTTTGTCAAAGGAGCCTTCACTGAATTTGTCTAGAAGCTGTTCAGCATTGAGTTTCACATAGCGAATGCCCAATTGTTCTTTTTCTTCTCGTTCAATGGCAAAATCCAGCATTTTGGAAATGTCTATCCCAGTGACCTTCGCTCCGTTTTTAGCTAGATGGCGGGCGACGTTTCCTTCGCCACAAGCAACGTCTAAAATTATCTCGTCTTGTTGCACATCAATCAGGCGATATAGTTCAGGCAAAATAATGTATTTGTGATGGTAGTCTCCGCCTTCTCCAACAAAGGATACCCAAGTTGGAGCAGCTTCGTCCCAGAGGGCTATTGGACTGATTTCATCAAGCGAGTCGAGCCTCTTCCAGTATCCACATCTTCCAAGCCTGAGAACTCTTTGACGCCCCCATGCCTGATGGGGAAACTCCTGTGTTGCAATCTCATCTGTGGGGCTGGGTTTCCAGATAGCAAGACCTTCTACTGGTTGGAGAGCCCCAATTTGGTAGGGATGGGTTCCATCGTATTCTGCGAAATCTAATGCAGGATTCATTTTTCCACAATTTGCACAGGGAATTGTATAGTAGTTGTCATAGATCAGGAATTCTTTGTGGACCATTTTTTCATCGCCACAGGCTAGACAGGTAAATGTTTTACAAGTGGAACACCAGGCAATTCCGTTGAAGTGTCTTAATTTTCCACATGTATTGCATTCATATTGCCAGTGCAGGGAACAACGCGGAGTAAAGGAGCTCGCATCATGAGATGCAATATTTATGGGATACTCCTTAACCACTTTTGCGTATTGAGCACAGTAGAAACACGAGACACGTTCTGAAGAAGGCATAAGTAATGAAAACAAAGAAAGTATAAAAAAAGCCTACCTCCTCCCTTCAAGATGTGATGAAATACTGGTGAATGCACTGTGTCAACATCTTTGAATCCCGATAGAGTACTTGTTCGATATGGCGAAATTAGTTTGAAAAGCCCGGGTGTTCGCCGTCATCTTGAGAGTTTGCTTCATAACCATATAGACATCATGCTCACACGGCAGGGTACCGAGTTTTCAGAAATTACTCGAGAGCGAGGTCGTTTCTTTATTCTCACAACAGAAGCTAATGTTGTTGCACAGATTGTAGCTCAGGTTTTTGGAGTCATTTCCGTTAGTCCAGTCTGGACTATTGCATCAGAACCTGAATTAATCATCAAGAAGGTCAAAACCTTGGCACCAAGCATCATCTCGGAGGGGCAAAGCTTTGCTGCTCGAGTCCGGCGTGTGAAAAGCCATCCCTTTACTAGCCAAGAGATTGCAGCCCGTGTTGGAACTGCTATTATCGAGGTTACAGGAAAGAATCAACCTGCAGCTCGTGTTGACCTGGATAATCCCGACGTTGAAGTTCATATCGAGATTCGTGAGAAATTCAGTTATATCTTCACATCTATTATTGCTGGGCCAGGGGGACTCCCCTATGGGTCCCAGGGCAAAGTGTTAGGCCTCCATTCGGGAGGGCTTGATAGCCCTGTTGCCCAATGGCTGATGATGAAACGAGGCGCTCGTGTGATTCCCCTGTATTTCGATTCAGATCGCCCGCAGCAAGATGTCCTTCGAACTCGGGCTCTTCGCAGTGCACAGCAACTGGCAAAGTGGATTCCTACCAAAAAAGTGGAGCTGTTGGTTATTCCCTATTATGAGATTCTTCGCCAGCTGCAACTACCTGATTTTCCTAAACTCACGTGTATTCTCTGTAAACGCATGATGTATCGCCTTGGTGCAATGGTTGCAGCCCAAGAAGGCGCTCACGCCCTAGTAACTGGTGAAACGTTGGGTCAGGTGGCTTCCCAAACCCTTGCCAATCTATCCATATTAGATTCCGCCGTTGCCATTCCGATATTCCGTCCTTTGATAGGGACGGACAAAACTGAGACTATGGATCTGGCTCGTCGTATTGGCACGTACGAATACTCGAGTCAAGACGTTGGAGATTGCTTCGCTGTACCCCGGCAACCGACCATTGGAGCAAAATTAGTTGAGATACATCAAGCTGAATCAGCGTTACCTTTAGAAAAAATGGTTACAACTGCAGTGCAGAGCCTGGAAAGGATTTCGCTTGCAAAATAGAATAATTTAATTGTAAGAAGACAAGAAATAGAAACTCTAGAAACTGACTTTAGCTAAAACGCCGTCAATTTCTGAGTCAGTTTCCCTCGAGGCCAATGAACATAGGTGTCTTCATGTCTAAGCGAGCACTCGGTCGCGTTATGGACCGGTATGAAATCGATTCGCGAATCGTCGAAACCATTGCTACTAAACCCCAGGTCACTATTGATGGTATTGCAAAAGCAACTGGATTGAGCTATACTGCTGTCCGAAATAGCCTTCAACGCCTAGTCCATCTAGGTGTGGTAATTGAAACAACTGATACCGAGGGACCAGCCCGGCGAGGCAGGCCAGCAACTTACTTTCAAATCGATAAAGGCTTGAAGCTATCCATCCCACCCCGCCAGTTTCAACATCTAGCCATCACACTTGTGGAACAGCTCATCGAAGAAGAAGGAATAGAACATGTTGTGGGTCTTTTAGATCGAGCAGCGAAATTGCAGGTTGAACGGTTAATTGTAAAATGGGACAAATCAAGAACCCGTCCAAATACTTTAGCTGATATGGTGCAATTCATCTGTGACCATATCAACGAGCAAGGCTGTTATGCAAAACATCAAGCCTTCTCGAAGGGATTCTACTTGTATGTGGGTAACTGCATTTACCACGGAGTCTCGACAACTTACCCTGGCACGATTTGCCGGTACCATGAAAGCCTCATCACAAATCTAGTCCGTACTCATGATAAGTACCTTCAAATTACCCATGATGAGGCGATTGCCGAAGGAGCACATAAATGCCAATACACTATCACCCATCGCTAATAGCGCGATTGAAGACTATTTTTTGACGGTAAGTTATGCTTTTAAAGAATACTGCCTCAACATTGGCAGAACTTCCAATACTCTTAGGTGAATTCTATTGGTAGACAATCCAAAAGAAGGCTTAGAAGCCATGGTCGGAACCTTTGACCCTGCCGCTGCCGCAGGCTGGAACTGCGTCATCGAAATGGACATCCAAGGCGACAATAAATACAACATTACCATCAAAGACCAGAAAATCGACTGGGGTGAAGGCCCTGCTGATAAGGCAGACCTAATCATCACCATTAGCAAAGACGACTGGATGGCCATTTCCAATGGACAGCTAAATGCCGTCGCAGCCTTCATGTCAGGTAAACTCAAGTCTCAAGGTGACATGAGCCACCTCATGAAACTGCAAAGCGTCTTCAAACTCGGCTAAACCTCCTGGTCAACCGTTCTGAAACAGCATCCCATCCCACCGTAGTTAGTGGTGTATGGAATCGAGTAGGCGTGGTAAGACCTCCACCCTACCACTCCTCTTTTTGCTTTGTACCCTCAAGAGAGTGTTGAAACGGAAACAAATTCCAAAAAAACATATCAAATAACCCCAAGAGACAGAGAGATCATGCGTCGAAAGCGTTCCGATCTATTCAGCCCATTCAATTAGAATTACTAATACTGTTCATCGCCACCCACTTCAAATTTTTTGCCTGCCTCCTACCCTGGAACACCCACAGCATATCAAACATCATGGATTTCACCTCCCACTAATACATCAACCAAATCTCCGACTACAACCTCAGCTGGATTCGCCTCCCCCTCACCTTCACGAGCCAACACCTCACCCTCCAACACTACCATCACCAATCCCCACCTAAAGGGTGGGGGGAGGGTCCAGGAGGGGGGAGGGAAAATCAGCTGATGTGAATTAGAAAACGTTAAGTCCGCGAGACTAGGCATAACCGCGTTGATAGTTGCATAAGGCGAGTAACACGGCAATTATAGCAATAAGGACGAGGATGGAGGCGATTGCTAGGGGAATAATTGAAGGAATGGGGAGGTAGGGTCCAATGATGAAGATGATGATTCCGATGATGAGACAAAGAATACCGATGAAGAGGAGTCGATCCGCTTTAAATAGCATAGATTACCCTCGTTATTGAGCTGTTTATTTGACAGATTTCACTGCTTTGCCAAAGCGTTCAAGGGCAATATCAATTTGGTCAGGCGTGATTGTGAGAGGGGGAATGAAGCGAATTCCGCTTCGACCTGCACCCAAAATCCAGAGACGTTGTTTATTCACTGCATTATTGATGACGGCATCTCGTTTAGTCGAATCTATTGCATTGGATTTCTTGTCGGTTACGATTTCAACAGCACACATGAGTCCACGTCCTCGGACATCCCCGATGATGTTGCTGTTTTCTTGAATTTCACGAAGTCCTTTGAGAAGCTGGTTACCGCGCTTTGTTGCATTGCCTAATAATCCATCTCGTTCGATGGTACGAAGTATAGAAAGGGAGAGCAGGGATACATAAGGTTCTGCACCAAAGGTTTCTGAGTGACGACTATAATCAGTATACATCGGTTTGGGTCCTATAGCGGCACCAAATGGAAAGCCTCCACCTAACGCTTTAGCCGTGCAGATATAATCCGGGATAATTCCGCCATGCTCAACACCCCACCATTTTCCAGTTCGTCCGAGACCTGCTTGGACTTCATCGCTGATGAGTTTTGCGCCCAATTCATCAGCTAACTTTCGGATTTCCTTAAACCATTTCACTGGAGCCGGAATGATACCACCTTCGCCACAAATTGGTTCAATCACAACTGCAGCAATATCAGTTCCACCATAAATGATGGAATCACGAAGGTATTGAACACATTCGAGATTGCAGTTTTTGATGTCCTGACCAAAGGGGCACCGGAAGCAATACGGGTAGGGCCCACGAATTACATCTAATCCTTGAGGATAGTAATTTTTGTGAACATGCTTGCTTGCGGTCAAAGCCAGAGAATAGCCCGTTCGTCCATGAAAAGCGGGTTGAAAGGCGATAAAGCGGAACTTATGAGTAGTATCCATTACAGATTTTACTGCTGATTCAACCGCTCGACCACCACTGGTAGTAAAGAAAACCTCCTTTTCGTGATCACCAGGTGTGATTCCTGTGAGTCTTTCAGCAAGCAGAGTCTGAGGAATAAGATCAAAGTCATGGCCAGGAACTTCGCGCAGATAATCGCTAATCCGGTGTTCAAAATCTTTTACCACGGGGTTTCTGAATCCGAGAGCTCGCACGGCTACGCCAGCTGTGACATCCAGATATTGGTTACCTTTCAAGTCATAGATCCATGGACCTTCGCCTTGGGTATGATCAACTACGGGGTAAATATCGCGAGTTTGCGTTGTTTTCGCGACAACCTGTTCCGCTCTTTGCACCCACTCTTTCATGCTTTTTGTAATGTTCAAATCGGGACATAGCTCTTTCAACAGTTCTTCAGCATCTCGTTTCATCGTTAGCCAACAACCCAGAGTCAATGTCTGGCATAAGGGAATGAGAGGCTCTATTTAAGTTCCTGCTATTCGACAACAGGATTCCATCTCAGATTATAGCGAATATGTTGGTTAGTTATATAGAGCATAATGGCATTCATTTAGAACGATGAAACTAGCACGCTGGATGATTGCAGCTGCCTATTTTCTTGCAGGGCTGGGAGTCCTTCTTGTTGGAATGACTAGTGAATTTCTGTTAGGCGCTTTCTTATCCAGTGAAATAATGCAAAATCTCTATCTACATGGTGGATTCCTAATTCTAACAATTCTCGGATTTTTGAGTGGGATATTTTTAATTCGGCGAGGAGTTCTTGGACGTTGGCGGTATCGATACGACAGCCTTATTTACATAATCATGGCCGTCATCTTTTTAGCATCTGCTGGTCAAACTTTTGCTGGTTTTCAAATCGGTCATCCTTGGTTAGAACTCCAAGACAGTAATCCCTTGCTGATGAATGTGTTGTGGGTTTTTGTATTGCCACCACTGAATCCGTGGGTAATGCTTGTGCTGGGAATTTGTTTTCTTGTCCTCACTTGGATCAACTTGAAAGTCTTTTCTCCATACGATATCAGGACTAGCAAAGTCGAAGTGGCGACCGGTGTAACAAAGCCAATTCGATGGTGGGAAATTTTTACAGGATTAACACGCGCTTCCGTTTGGCTTGGCTCATTATTCTTACTTATACTTGGCTTCCTTATTCTTGCAGGACCACCATTAAGTGCCCCTCCCCATATTCTGGTCTATTATCCTTTCACATGGTTAAGACTAGGGGTTGCAGTAGGTGCAGTGATTATTTTTAACTCAACCTCATTCATTTTGAATCAAATCGGAGACGTCGATACTGATCAACTAAACTCGAAAAAAGCACGTTTACCTATTACCTCAGGACGTATTAGTCGTTACCAGGCGGGGTTACTCTCGGTTGGTTTACTACTTCTAGGAATGTTGCTTGGAGCATTTGCTGGATATTTGTTTGTGATTGTATTAGCAAGTACCATCTTTTTTGCAATACTGTATTCCTTTCCACCAATCCGCCTGAAAAGTCGACCTTTCTTAGACTTGCTAATCATTGGCCTTGCCTTTGGTTCATGGGCCATCCTATCAGCGTGGGTGATTTTGATACAATATTCTTTTAGTGGGTTTCCTGGAGGAATTCCTGAACTCCCATTAATACTTGTTGTGGGGGCAGGAGTGTTTTATGCGGGCACCCATTGCATTCATACCGCTGCTGATTATCGTGCAGATGCAGAGGCGGGAGTCACAACGACCGCTGTCTACATTGGACCTAAGCAATCATCCAAGCTTGGAATAATCCTCATCGCTGCTGGAATGTTGCTTCTCTACAGTGCAGTGGGTTTCTTTACTCACCTGTTTTGGTATGGTCTTTTGAAATACAAAACTATCTTTCTCCTGATTTGCCTCGGGCTTCCGTTTTTTGCGCTCTTTGAGCAGTTCCGGAATTGGCAACAGAATCCAACACCTCATGAATCAACTTTAGAAAAACTTCAAATGCAAGGTCGTTGGGTTTCGTATTTGTTGTTTTTCATTCTCCTAATTTATATGCTCTTTTATCTATTCCTTTTCTACCCTGTGTATTATCCCCATTATTTCTTCCCATGGGTTTGATTGATAACTTAACAGTGCTAAAGCTTTAATTCGATAATCGAACATGAGGACGGCTGAGGAAGCATCGTGCCACCCCATGGAATTGTCGCTTTTGATTTAGATGGAACTCTAGTCAGAATCTGGAGTGCCTGGAGTTGGATTCACCGCCTCCTAGGCACATTGGAAGCTGCAAAACCGAATGCCGACCAATATTATGCTGGAGAAATTAATTATGTCCGGTGGGCAGAACTTGATGTTAAATTATGGCATGGAATTCCTTTAGCACGTATCCAAGAAGCAATTGATGAGGGATTGGTGTTTATTCCCAATGTGAAACCGTTAATCAAAACCCTTCGTGAACACGAAATTTACACAGCCATTATCAGTTCGGGGCTTTCTGTCTTTGCTGATCGAGCTCGAGACTTCCTTGGAATAGATATCAGCAAAGCCAACAAATTAGTCACGGATGGAGAAGGCAAAATTTGTGGCGTCGAAGTTCACGTTGCATTTGATAATAAAGACAAGGTGTTGAAGGACATAGCTCAGGAAGTGCACCTATCCCCTACCGATTGTGTCGCAATCGGTGATTCACAGAATGATATTCCAATGTTTCAGGCGGCCGGTTTTTCCATTGCGTTCAATCCGATACAAGAGGAAGTGGCTCACGCGGCGGACGTTGTCATAGAAAGTGAAAATGCATTAGATTTACTTCCTCCCATTTTAGAACACTTCAAGCTTGAGGCTAGGTAAACCCCCAAATGCTATGTTCTTTCGCTAGACTTTAATGTCTAAATGGGGCGGTAAATAGAACCGTCACCTTTGTGATGGGAATTGGCTTCGAGCAGGAGTGAAAAGTCGATGAGCCAGCGAACGCTAATTGATGCAAGTATGGGACGAATCAAAGCAGATGTGGTAATTAAGGATGTTCAACCCATTGATGTCATCTCCCGAGAAATTCTAGAAGGGGGAATCGCCATCAAAGAAGGCACCATATGCCGTATTGGCGATGTTTCAGATTTGATTGGGAGTAAGACGAAGGTCATCAAGGGATTGGGTCGATACGCTGCACCTGCATTCATTGAATCCCATATCCACGTTGAAAGTACTATGCTCACCCTTACAGAATTTGCTCGAGCAGTAATTCCCCATGGCACAGGAACAGCTATCATTGACCCTCATGAAATCGCTAATGTAACTGGCATTCGTGGAATAGAAATTTTCATGGAAGAAGCTCGAGACCTTCCAATCCGTATTCTCATGGAAGTGCCCAGCTGTGTTCCAGCGGCTCCACCTGCGCTTGAAACCTCAGGGGCAAAACTGGATGCGTTCACTGTTGACCGGTTACTCCAAGACCCCTTAATCATTGGACTGGGCGAAGTGATGAGCGTTCCTGCCGTACTCAATAACGACGAAGATATACACCTAAAAATTCAATTTGCCCGGAGTCAAGGTAAGGTCGTCGATGGTCATGCCCCAGGCTTGAGTGGCAAGAAGCTAAACGCCTACATTGCTGCAGGCATAATGTCAGACCATGAATGTGAAACTGCTGAGGAAGCCATCGACCGGCTTAGATTAGGCATGACTGTCATGGCAAGGGAAGGATCGATAGCCCGTAATATGCTCGATATCCTCCTTCCTCTCTACAAGGAAGGACGCGACCTACGCCGAGCCACGATTTGTTCAGATGATCTATCTCCTGTGGAACTAGCGGATGTGGGACATCTCGATAGAAACCTACGACGTGCAATCGATGCAGGAATTGATCCTCTTGTCGCAATTCAACTGGTAACCTCCAATCCTGCCCGTTTCTTCAATCTTCCTCGAATAGGGCATTTAGCTCCAGGGAACATGGCTGATATTGTTCTCATCGATGACTTACAGAAAATCAATGTAGACATGGTGCTTCTGCGAGGAAAGGTTGTTGCCCAGAAAGGGCGCCTTACGGTTAGGCTGCCAAAATTTGAATATCCCCCAGATATGCGTACAACTGTTCGCTTTGGTGGTATCCCAACGGTTCTCAACTATATGTTACCAGCCAAAGATGGAAAACATAAGGTCCACGTGATTACAGCCCATGAAGGGAGCCTGCTTACCGGATCTGAAACTCATACCCTTGAAGCCACCAATGGCTACATTCTACCGGATCCGAAAAGAGACATTTTGACCATTGCAGTTACAGAACGCTACATGAAAGGCGGAAATATCGGTGTAGGATTCATTCGAGGGTTTGGCTTGAAAGAGGGGGCTATCGCAAGTAGTATTGCTCACGATAGCCACAATATTATCACCGTTGCTACAACTCCTGAAGATGCCTTAATGGCAGTCAGTACGGTTTCCCAAATGATGGGAGGAATTACGGCTGTTAATGGGCGGAAAATCTTAGCGACCCTCCCCTTACCTATTGCAGGAGTTATTACTGATGAACCCGTCCAAAAGGTTGCACAAAAACTTCAATCTGTCCGTAAAGCTGCTCACGACTTAGGATGCAGCCTTGAACATCCTTTCTTAACACTAAGTTTCATGGCGCTCCCGGTGATTCCAGCACTGAAAATCACTGACAAAGGACTCGTCGATGCCAAGGAAATGAAAATCATTCCAGTGATTGCCAGCTAAGTTAGTTTCTAGCACCGTTTAAGAAACCCGAAAATAGAGCTCGATGTTTACCAGACTACAAATCCTTTTTAGGCTCAATTCACAAACGAGTCTTAGACTGGAGGCAACTATATGTCATGGACAATTCTCCTAGCAAACTTAGCTCCCCTGTTCCTTGGCTTAGGCGCAGTGGCGGCATTCTGTTGGTTCCTAGATAATCTTATGGGTGAAACCTATCGCTCAAGTAATAGTGGAAAAGCCGACGAAGAAGGCAAAAGTGAACCTGAGCCAACAATAGATTGGCGTCGGGGAATCGTACGGCTTATCGGACTCATTGGCATCCCAATGGGTATATTGTGTTTCGTTTCGTTGGCATCCATTCTTCTCACTCCAGGCCAAAACATCTATGGAGATCCTCTGACACTCTTTCTTCTTGCCTGGATGGGGATTGCGCTCTTCTTAACACCCATTAATAAATTGCCCTGGGCAGCTCTAATCGGTCTTGCAGCAGGATTAATCGCTGTGATTGCGGTCATTGCCCTTGCACCACTGATTCCAGAAATCATCACACAACAAATCCCCCTCAAATATATCCTAATTGCCATCTTCATTATTGTGGGTGTAGTTGTATTTACACTCTTCAAATGGGCAGAAAATATCCTCGACTTAATTACTAGCATCCTGGGTTCTCGACCGTTCCTGTTGATTCTCACCTTTGTCGCCCTCGCACAAGCTATCGCTCTTCCAATAGTCTGGATAGTCTTTGGGGGAATGGGTGGAATACTCTGGTTCTTCTTCCACTGAATTAGTGCTCTAGCCTTGGATAGAGTATGCGGGTGGAAGAGGAATTGGTAGGAAGAATAAGCGTAAGAGGAGATAACCAGTACCAATCAAGAGATACAAAACAAACATAATTACTCCTGTTCGCAAAAAAGTTCCATAAGAAATTGGACGATTCTCTTTGTTCGCAACTGTCATTGTCATAACATTCGCCACACTGGCAATCGGGGTTAAAGCACCCCCTAAAACAGCCCCAACAACAAGAGACCCCCAAATAACTCCTCCAGGATTGGTTCCCTGTGCAATCTGAAACCTCGTTAAAGAATCAGCAACTGGTATCAACGTCGCTGTAACAGGAATGTTATCTATGGCACCACTGGTAAAGCCAGTTAGCCAAAGCATCAGCACGGTCGCACCAGCTGAACTCCCTTGCGTGAGAACTGAGATGACAATTCCGATTGAGGTTAAGACGGCAAACTCTTCCATACAGCCAACGATGAGGAAAAGTCCGATAAAGAAGAAAAGTGAAGTCCATTCCACTTCTTTGAATATTCTTTCAGTGGGAATTCCACTGAGTAGCACAAAGAGCAGAGCCATCACAAAGGCAACAACCCACGTGAACCCTGATGTACCAAAGACCACAAATCCAACTATCAAAGCAACAAAAAGAATAGCAGTTCGATAGAACACATTTCGATCTTCCACCATGGTCCAAGCATCGAGGGCCATTAGGTCATTTACTCGACTCGGTCGTGGCGTTTTGAAGGTCTTACGGAAAAGTCGAACGGCTACAAACCCTGTGACTCCGAGGAGCATTAAACCAAGGGGCAAGAGAGTCGTGGCAAACCAAACAAAATCGTATAGCGTCGCCCCTGCCACAAGCATACAGGGGACACTGGCAATTACTGTAGTAATTCCACCTACATTGCCACACATGGCATTCGCTATGAGGTAAGGTGTTGGATTCTGTTCTAATGCATCACAGGCTAGGATAGTTAAAGGTCCAATAATGAGCACCGTGGTGGCTAGAACCGTTGACATTGCAAAAGTAATCCCACAAAAGATCAATAGAAGCCGACGAGGGGAACCTTTACTGAAACTAAGTGCTTTAACAGCTATGAACTGAAATAGACCCGAATCTTTGGCAATTTCTGTGATGACCATTAATGACAAAATTACAATAATTGTTGAAAGATCCACCCATTCACCAAAAAAGTGGGCAAACACTTCTGCATTAAAGATGGCAGGAAGCAATTGATAGCTTAGAGCCAACTCCATGAAATGCTCATGATTGGGTGAGCCGGGTGGTCCAGCAAGACCGATGTAAAAATCGATCTGCGCAAGACGCCAGGGCTCCCACATTTGTGCAAAATAGATGATAGCAAGAGAAGCACCGATTAAGGCAGCAATGGTATGATCTGTCATATCAAATGTAATCATCAAAATGACTGCAATGAAAATAAGAATGATGAAGACCGCAGGAGCAATCATATTCATGTCGCCCTAATGGACAATCGAAGTGAATGGAGATTCATGGTTCTATAGTTCCTTAAGGGGAATTCGTCAAATAAGCTTTTCAGTGGTTCTTTGGAAATTTATAGTCCAATTAAGGTGTAAAAGGAGCAGGAATTGGAAATAGGAATAGGCGGAGGAGCATATACCCCGTGCTAACTAGAAGGAACAACATCGTTAAAATTACGCCTGTAATTAGGAATTTTCGTTGAGGGATGGGACGATCCTCTTTATCAGCAATCGAGACGACTAAAACGTTAGCAGCACTGGCTATAGGTGTAAGGCACCCACCAAGCACCGCGCCTGCAAGAAGTGATCCCCACAGGCTGCCTCCTGGAATAGGCGTTGGCCCTGAGGCTAAAATCCCAACAACGGGAATGAAGGTTAGAGTCACAGGGATGTTGTCAACGAAACCACTCGTCATTCCAGTAATCCATACCATAAGTGTTGTTGCAAGGAATGCATTACCCATGGTTAATTCTTGAATTGCATGACCGATAGCATGTAACACTCCGAATTCCTCAAGTAAGCCTACGAGAATGAAGAGCCCGATGAAAAAGAATAGAGCAGACCATTCAATTTCTTTTAGAACCTGACCTGGACGTATACCACTTAGCACAACAAACAGCAATGCGCCACCGAGTGCCACCAAAAAAGTTAGCCCCGCGGATCCCAAAATAATAAACCCAACAATTATGAGAACTAGTAAAATGGCAGTTCGATAGAAGACAACTCGACTTGGTACCATCTCCCAAGGATCCAGTTCCATCAAGTCATCAACTCGTGCTTTACGAGGTGTAATAAGATCTTTGTTGAACAGACGAATAACAACAAACAGCATGACCGCCAAAAGCATGAGACCCAGCGGCATCATATTGACAATGAACCACTGGAAGCTGTAAAGTGTCGCACCCGCTACGAGCATGGCTGGAACACTTGCAATTAAAGATGTAATGCCACCCACATTAGATGCAAGAGCTATTGAAATCAGAAATGGCACAGGATTGATTTCTAAGGCATCACAAGCCAGAAAGGTCAATGTGCCCATGATTAGAATCGTTGTAATTTGTGTAAGAACAGTAGTCATAGCAAAACTAAGAGCACACAGGATAATCAGGAGTTTTCGAGTATCTCCATGTGTGAATTTAATCGCTCTCACTGCAATGAATTGAAAGACACCTGAATCCTTAGCGATTTCTGTGATAACCATCATCGAGAGAATTAGTATCAGGGTTGGGAGATCCACCCATTTATTGAAGAAGTAGGCAAAGACTAAAGCATTGAAATTTGCTGGAAGCGTTCCGTAGATTGATCCGGGATCTACAACTAAGACGGCCTCTCGCCAGAGCGGCCATACCATTGCCATGTAAAAGATGGCGATTGTTGCACCAATAAGTGCAGCAGCTGTATGATCGATTACATCCAGCATGATAAGTAGAAGGATTGCTATAAATAGGATGATTGCAAAGACTGCTGGAAACATAGTGGAGTAAAATCACCTCTTAAAGTGACATTCCAAAGTCTATAATAGCTTTTGCGAGTTCCTCTGGCTGTTCCAGTTGGACGCTATGACTCGTCTGTTTAATTAATTTTGCAGTTACAGTGGACAGATTCTCTTTATAGAAGTCGGCCCAGTGGGGTGGAAAAGTTGTGTCTTGATCCCCAACAATCACTAGTGTCGGCGTTTTGATTTCTTTTACTCGGTCTTGAATGTTAAATTTTGCACATGCTCCTTGAGCGCTACCATGACTATTTGCTAGTCGTATACCTTCTTCTGCGCTAAGAATAAGGAAATCAAGGATATCAGGAGAATTTCGGATTTTATCGGGGTCCACAAATTCAAAGTCGAGGAGTTTCATGACCGCTTCTTTTGGTTCGAGACCATACGATAGTTTTCCAAGTTCGATTTGTGCAAGTGCACCCTCCACATCAACCATGGGAGCGGTTGCGATGAGAATTAAGCCTTTGAGGCGATCAGGAGCCATCAAGGCGAACTCTTGGGCGATAAATCCGCCCATGCTATGTCCAGCAATAATAGCCTGGTCTATCTCGAGATGATTAAGTAATGCGATCATATCGTTGCTATACAAATCGATGGTGCTTGGTTCGGTCAGTTCAGTTGATTGTCCATGTCCCCGTGAGTCAGGTAGAATTAACTGGTAAGTGTCTCGAAGATGAGGGCGTACGAAGTCCCAGTTTCGGTGGGACCCTCGGACTCCATGAAAAAGCATGAGTGGGGGACCTCTTCCATCAAGTTCAAAGTAAATTTTAGCATCATTAATTTCTGCGAAGGGCAAAGGGTACACCTCGGCAGTTCGGAATTAATATGATTCCTATTGTGGTTTTTTGTTGTTTATTAATAACCCTCCTGCAAATTAGTTGAGTAGGCTTTGCCGTAAAAGCAAATCCTAATAACATTCAGTTTGTCTAGTTTCCCTACAGAGGGAACCCCAAAGCAAAATTTAGTCGAACGGGGTTCTTCGTATATCGGAGGCGTTGGCACTTGCAGATTCCCTTCTTCTTCAGTTGGCCAATCATTATTATTTTCATTGTCATCATTCTCCTTGCGGCTTGCATTATTTGCGTGGCACTCCAAGATAGTGGTAGATCTCGACCTCGATCATATGTCCGAACTAGTCCTCAAGACCCCTGGCAACCTGTCGAAGAGTCAGATGACCAAACTCGCCAATGGGAACCCTCCGAGCATCAAGTGGATGTTTTGGTCTGTTCATGTGGTAAATGGAACGGTCCGAGAGAGACTACTTGTTGGAACTGCCATACTTCCTTATCATCGATTAAACCTCAGACCTTTACCTTCGAAACCGCTGAACGATGTGCAATTTGTGGCTTTTGGGTTTACCCGGGAGAAATAATTGTATTATGTCCTTCCTGCCAAGCGCAAGCACACCGAACGCACTTCCTCGAATATATCAAAGCTAAAGGAAGCTGCCCCGTCTGCAAAATCAGACTAAGTGCACGACAGCTCCTTAATACGATCCCAAAGATAACGAGTAAAGACGCTAACAGTTTAACAGAAGTAGATACCACAGGCTAGAGGAAGACCATTCGGGGTAATTTTGTAAGTATACGTGAACCCTTTGAGGTCACTGTCATATCATCTTCAATCCGTATTCCACCGATTTTCTTGTAGTAGAGCGCAGGTTCTATTGCAATGACTGCACTGGATTTGAGAGGATTTGGTTGAAGAGATAGCCAAGGAGCTTCATGAACATTGAGACCGATTCCATGTCCTAGAGCATGTAACATGCCTTCAGTGATGTTAGGTGTACGGTTCACTGATTGATGTCCATCCCGTTCAAAGGAGTTAGCCATGGCTTCAACCAATTCTGTAGTTGTATTTGCAGTGCTTAATGTATCTGCAACCGCATCAAGTGCCCCTTCGACCGATTCAAATAATTTGCGAACTTCGGTTGAAACATTTCCTCTAACAATCGTACGTGTGATGTCAGCATGATATCGCTCCTCAATATGTCTTGGGAAGATATCAACAATGATGGGCTCATGCGCGTGGAGGACATCGCCTCGCATCCCTAGATAATGGAAATCAGCACCTTTGATGCCCGCGGCCACAATCGATTCTTCACTATTCTCTGAATCGTTATCAACTAGTCCATGCTCAATTTGACGTTTAACTCGACCAACTGTCAAGGGTTCTTTTTCATACATTAACACGTTCTTTGATCCAATGTCAGAATTCTGAATAATCTCAATGACCTGCCTGAATGTGGCTTCAGTGGACTGACTAGCCTGTTCGATGGCCTTGAGTTCCTCTATATCTTTTGTTTCCCGAGCCTCTAAAAAGAGGTTCTCAACGGGCTTTACCTCAACCCCGAGTTTTTGAAGAAAATAAATATGGAGAGCACTTGTTTCGTTCGAAATTCCGATGACACCACCTGAAGGCAGAAGGTTCTTCACTAGGTCGGTAATCACCCTTAGGACATATTCATCCCGAGTAACCCGATCGCTCAAAGCCTTGTTCATCGTTGGACTGAGACTGTAAAACTGTTGAACAAGTGAATATTCTTTGGCACGCTCACAGACCATATCCGATGCAGCCAAGATTCCTGCCTGATTTGGGAGTTTTACGAAATATATCGGATCGACAGCAAGAAATCGGCTCATGTAATAGAGATCGGGATTTAAGAGGCTTTTTCCTTGCAGATAGAGCGCATCAACTCCATAAGTTGTCATCAATTGATCAATATCTTCTAGCACCTGAGAGCCCTCTTAATTCGCGTTGAATGATGGCGTCCTGTGTGAACTCTTACCTTAAATCTTCTGATGATTTCACGTTGACCTTAAGAGGCTGAATTACAAAGCATCTAGCGTATTGGGCTTTGCACAATACCTAAGTACCTCCGATCAAGGCTGGAGTGACCAAGATTCTGGTCACAATTTTACAGTTAACATATCTGTACTGACCACACACTGCAGGAATAGTGAGCACATTGAATGACAATCAACCCACTGATGACACAGATAGTTCTCCACCAACTAGCTCCGTAGATCCAATTCCTGGTGATTTGGAGCCAGCCCCAGAAGTTCCACCCCCAGAGAAGAAGGAGGCACCAAGAAAAGGCTTTTTCGCTTCAATAAAATCGGTGCTAACGTATGGCAGCTATTCTGTGTACCTGGTTACTTCTTGGATATTAGGTGTATTCGGTATCATAATGCAAAGTTATCTTATGCTGTTCCTTCGGGACTTTCTGATTTTATACACGCCTCAAATTGGACTAGTCTACATCACAATTGGGCTCATTATTCTCGGGTATATGAGTATAGAGCTTGTTGCCCGATTCTTTGGTGGCTATATCGGTGATAATTACAATCGAAAATGGCTCTCGGTGCTGACCATGTTTGTCTCAGGGATTGCAATGCTCATCTTTGCCTTTAGCACCGGAATCATTGGACTAATTGCAGGTTCAGTCCTCATGGCGGGTTCGGCTCTATTCGCTAGTGGCAGCACTAGTTATATTTACGAACAAATCGAACCTGAACATAGCGGGCTCGCAATGGGTATTTTCCAAACAAGTAGTGGATTTGGATTAATTGGACTTGGGATGGTCACGTGGCTTCTAGCGATGGGTGTCCCCTTTGTAATTACTATTCAAATTGTGTTCTTCATAGGATTTTTATGTTACATGGCTGCAGCCGTGATTCGGGCAATATTTCTTGCAGAGCCCCGTCCGATTGTTCGAAAGAAAAAGGAAACGAATAGAGCTCGTGATTTCATCAAACAGAATGGAAATGCCCTCAAACTTCTTTGGGTGATCTTACCAGTCTTTTCGATTGTTCTAATCCTTGATGCGCTAAGTGACGGCTTTTATCGGTTTGTCAGCACGTTCTATTTGAATGAGGCGTTGGGCTTCTCGATCGGTGAAATCAGCATCATGTTGATTGTTGTCCTGGCATTCTCGATTCCTCTCTCTGTCTATGTGGGATCATTCTTTGACGCTCGGGGAAGCCGTCGGGCCATCGTCGCAGTCTATAGTGTGATGCCTGTGACCCTCGTGATTCTCATCCTTGCCCCACTATTCCCGTATTGGTTGCCAATCACCTGGATTACGCCGCTCATTGCATTGTATCCTTTTGTTGAACCCCTAGCGAGTACAGCATTCCTTGCCATCGCAATGAAAAATATCAATGACATACTCTGGTGGACCTTGATTCTCACCTATCTGCGAAAAGCCTTGCCCCGTTCAGAAACCGCGAAGATGCTAAGTATCTTTTTCATCGTTGTGTTCATCGCTTCACTTGTTACGCCCATTCCCTCAGGAATTATCTATACTGTATTCGGGGCAGTTCCCGTGCTTGTAATTGCTTTAGCTCTAAATCTTGTCATCCTCGGAATTCTAATTGGAGCGAATGTTGAACCGAAGCCGATCCCCGACGAGTTTAAGAATCTTTAACCAATTGCAATGTAGTTCAATCGGCTGATTCGGATTCTTTTACGAAAGGCAAAAACACCGAGGCAAGCGCTGTCAGACCCAACGCGAGTCCAAAAGTGAAGCTGGGTCCTAATAAGACCCAGAGATAACCTGCTATAAGGCTCGCAGGGAGCAAGGCGATTCCGATTAGCATTTGGTACAATCCAAGCATACTTGCTCGAACCTCAATGGGAGACAGCTCCGAGACAAGGGAAGATTGCATCGGAACCGTCGCTCCGATACTCACTCCATAAAAGATGAGTGCTAATAACACCGTCCAGAAACTTGAGATGAAAAGAAAAATTGCACACATCGCCCCGAAAAATGCAAAGCCAATAAAGAGAGTAAGGCGTCGCCCGATTCGGTCACCAAGCCGCCCTAAAGGGGCCGAGGTTAATGCAGCAGTTAAGGTGAAGGTGAGATAAGCGACGGGAACCCCTAGAATCGGATTGATAGTTGGAAACACAAGGAACTCACCAGCATAAAGAGTGACCAGGGACCAACTGAATGATGCAAGAGCAAAGAGTATACTGAGTATTATGAAAATTACTAGACTTCGATTTATTCCTGAAATTCGAAAGACTGGTTTTTTAGTATCCTTTCGGTAGTCTACAATTCGTAGAATTATAATAATTGCTCCGATGACGGTTGGGATTGTGGCAAATACAAAGAGTAAGCGCAGACTTGCGAGTGTGTCATATCCGAGGACTGATGCAAACCAAGGGACAAGGAATGTAACAAAGGCAATGGTGATTAGGACACCAACAGTGGCTCCAAGGTTATCGAGGGTTCTAAGAATGCCAAAATTTCGCCCACGAGTTTCATGTGTGGAGACATCTGCAATGAGGGCATCACGAGGAGCACCACGGAGTTTCCCCGCGCGATCGAGAATCTTGGCAGGAATTAGCAATTGCCATATCGGGGTGAAGGCGTAGATTAACCGAGAGGCTGCACCCATCGAATATCCTGACCAGATGAATGCCTTCCGTTTCTGTACTTTATCGGAAATAAATCCTGAGAATCCTTTTGAGACATTTACAACGAAATCACCAATTCCATCTACTAATCCAAGAATTAATGGTGCTAAAGCAGGTGACGTAAGGAGGGTGACGAACACTGGCCATATAGAAAACACGATGTCAGAACCCATATCGTTGAGAAAAGATGCGGCGCCAAATGCTTGGACCACACACCGTTCCGTGGGAATTTCATCACACGACTCGGGGACAGATTGCTTTTCTTCATCCATAGCAGATCCCTTGGAATCGCAGGTATGCTATATTCTCATAAATATTTGTTTAGCCTAAGTCAAAGGAAGAGGGAAGCAGCATATGTTTGGGAAAAATCGGGATGTCGGGCTAAATCTACGAACTTTACACTCCTCGCTAGCGAAATTGCTTGTTCGCGGTGACTCATAGAGAGGAGAGCCATTTGGGCACCACTTAGTGCAGCATTGCCGATAAAGGAAACTCGGTCCAAGGGAACTGGCGGAATTAACCCGATACGTTGTGCGTTGGTCATGTTCAGGTAATTGCCAAAAGCGCCCGCGATAAAGACATGGTTCAAATCAGCTGGTGATAACTGTTGGTGTTGAAGCACCAATGAATAGCCAGTTTGAATTGCTGCCTTAGCGAGAAGTAGATTCGAAATGTCTTGTTCTGAAATCGTGATTGCAAACCGTTTTTTCTTGGATGTTCCTTTAAATAGCGTTATTGCTTTTAATTTTCCTTTGGTAACAATTAAAGATTGAGCTTGGGATGTAAACCGACCTTTTGACGAGATGAATCCCGCGTGAGCTAGTTCAGCGATGACGTCCACAACCCCCGATCCACAAATGCCATTCGGAGTTTTGTTATCGATGGTTGTCAAATTGAACTGCCCCGAATCAGAATTATAGGTGACACGCTCAATAGCCCCACTCACAGCCTTCATCCCATGTTCGATTTGAGCACCCTCGAATGCAGGTCCAGCAGCACAGGAAGTTGCAGAAATTCGGTCCTTATTTCCAAGTATCACTTCACTGTTAGTGCCAATATCAATGAGAAGACAAGGAGCCTGATTGGTATGGAGTCCAGTTGCTATTATATCCGCAATGGCATCAGCGCCAACATACCCGGCAATATTAGGAAGAACATGGATGATGCTTTGAGGTGGAATTATGAGATTCAATTGATCTGCAGCAACCTCTATTGGTCCACGAAAGGGAGGAACAAAGGGTCCATAGGCAAGATGCGTGGTATCCAAACCCAGAAACAAACTCGTCATTACTGTGTTGCCCACAACCACTAATTCGTAAATTCTATCCAAGGAGAAGCCTGATGCAACCAGTGAATTAAGAATTGAATTGACACCTTCGATGACTGCATTCTGCAACTCTTTGCGGGTCTGTTGGCTCACGCCTGCGTAGCTCAGCCGAGACATTATATCTTCGCCAAACCGCAGTTGCGGATTTTCAATTCCCTCAGTCCGAAGAAGGTCTCCTGAAGTGAGAGAATAGAGACTTCCAACGATTTTAGATGTCCCAATATCCAAAGCAACTCCATACACATTCTCTCTGGCATCCCCTGCAAGAATATCAAGAATTTGAACACTATTCCGAATCACAACCGTGACTTCTCCGTCTGCTTTTCGAACTGCAGACGGTGTTTTTGTAATGATAGGTAACGGATATTCCCAACGAATTGTGGCGCTTAAACGTGGATTAATAGCTAAGCTTGTTAGAACACGTTCTGTATCAGGTATGCATTCATTCGGATCGATTCGAGCAACTCGAACTAAAACAGATTCAACTGCAGGTGTTAGCTGGAAAGGTTGAAGGATTCCATCCAGTTGAACTCGACGACGTAACCCCCGAGTTGCAGTGGGAATTGTGACCACAAAATTACCTTTGCTAGGAACGTGAACCTGGCAAGCAAGTCGAAATCCTGCCTGTAAATAACGAGGAGATAAGAGAGCCATTTCTTCTGGTGTTGGAGCGTTGAGCGTGGATAAAGGTTCGATTAGAACCCGACATTTTCCACAACTTCCTTGACCTCCACAGTCAGATCGAAGTTCCAAGCCAACTCGTTGAGCGATCTTGAGGATAGTTTCACCTGTTTGTGCCGATGTCTGTCGTCCCTCAGGTTCAAATCGAATTTTGACTTTTGCCACGACGTTGTGCTCCATCTAATAAATTAGGAATAGAATGGTTGTTTCCTTCATAATTGAACCACTGAAATTTTAAACCGTTGTGTGTAATGTATCATTGTAGATTATAAGGGAAAAGCCCATACATTAGATGACCTTTCCCCTAGAGGTGACAAAACCTTGGCAGAATCTCCTCCACCCGAAACTCCTCCTCCATCCACACCTCCAACTCAACCACCAGCCGCACCCAAACCAGAAGAAAAACCCCTTGCCCCCGATCAGTGCCCAAGATGCCGAAGTGATGCAACCACGATTTTACGAAAAGTTCCCATCGCTTACGGCCATGAAATCACTCGCAAATGCGATAAATGCGGGAACACCTGGACATACAAATCCAAATTCGGCGCTGGTGCCTGGCCTTAGGTTTACATTAATCCTCCTGCAGTTGCAAGGGGGCTACTTCATTTGCTATCTTTTTGTCTAAAAACGCATAGAACCTAGTTGAGCGCCAGAGCACCGCCATGACTAAACGAGACGCGTTTAAGCTTTCTCAAAACCATAACAGGAGGCTTTATCGACGAGGAGAAGATAACTCTTATCGCCAGATTTGGCAAAAGGGTTTGTCCCCGTGCACACGCCACCTTTTCGATCATAATTTTTGCAATCAAGGCAAATCGATTTGATGGACATTTCATCAGGCATAATTTTCTGTGTCATTATACAGTTCACCAAATGAAGTGTATTTCGAGTAAGGAGAAGAGATAGCTAAAACCTTTTCCATCGCATTATTTTGAAAATGACTAGACCCAAATACTGCCACAACATAGTGAAGAATCACAGGAGGCTTATCGATGGTAAAAAGCCCTTTTATTAATGCAGATGAAGCAGAAGTGTTTCAGGGGATTGTATCTCAAATTGCATATCTACTTGTCAAACAAAAGGCGACTTTAATGGTAGCTGAATCTGCAACAGGAGGTTTGATTCAACACCTCCTAACAGAAACGCCTGGTAGTTCGGATTTCTATGATGGTGGTGTTGTCGCGTATGCAAACGAGTTGAAACACCGCTTATTACAGGTTCCTGAATCAACCACGAAACGCTTTGGCAGTGTTAGTGCAGAAACAGTATCAGCTATGGCTAATGGGGTTCGATTATGGATGAACTCCGATTATGGTCTTGCCACGTCAGGAATCGCAGGTCCCACTAAAGGAAAATCAACGAAGCCGATTGGATTGGTCTATGTGGCAGTTTCTCACCGCGCGTTTGAAACCATTACACAAGAATATCAGTTTACAGGTACTCGACGTGATAATAAACTGAATTTTAGTCGTGCCGCTCTTATCCTACTTCTTAACTATATAAAACAAGAAGCGTAAATACACCGCGTTAATATTACGGAAATCTCTTAAAGCGCCACATAACACGACACATGACAATTATGCCACCCTTCTCTGGATACCCAAACTTCCTTGAATCCCCTGTCTTTCGTCCTCCAAGTGAAGCGAATAGTCTGATTCTTCAAGCAACTTTAGGGTGTTCACATAACGCCTGCACCTTCTGTGGTAGCTACCGCACGAAGCAATTTAGAGTCAAACCTTTTTCACAATTCAAAGAGGAAGTAATCCAAATTAGCCGTAAATATAGGATTCACCCTCGACGGATATTCCTTGCAGACGGTGATGCCTTCGTCCTCAATACAAAGCAGCTCATGGATATTCTCCAGCTCTTAGCTGATGAATTTCCAACTACAGAGCGAATTAGCATTTATGCGAGTGGGACCAACGTCCAACGAAAGACCGACGAAGAATTGGCTCAAATCCGTCAAGCGGGATTGGAGATGATCTATATCGGTTTGGAATCCGGAGATGACATCGTTCTCCAAAATGTAAACAAAGGCATCTCGAACAAAGAACACATTACAGCTTGTTTACGACTAAAGAAGGCAGGATTTACCCTCTCTCCGATTATTATCCTAGGACTAGGCGGGAAAAGCCGGAGTCAGCTTCATGCTGAAAATACTGCAAAGACAATGAGGACAATTAATCCGCCATTCTTAGCAGCTTTGACACTCATGCTCGTTCCCGGAACAGAGCTGTATTCTCAAACAAAACGAGAGGAATTCCAACCGTTAACACCGCTTGAAATTCTCCAGGAGCTTCGCAGCCTCATTGATGGGCTCACCGGTCTAACACATTGTGTATTTCGTACAAACCATGCTTCGAATTATCTCCCTCTACAAGGCGTCCTTTCCCGAGATCGAGAAAGACTGCTTGGAACCATTGACTCTGTTCTGGCAGACCCAAATATATCAGAAAGATTACGACCGGAATATATTCGGGGACTGTGAGAAAGGTTTAACTCTCCAGCTTCGAAAAAATAGACTAATGTCTTTTGGAGTTGGACATAATTGAGTTTAGATCCAGATGACCTTGATCCATTAAAGCGGCGAGAGCCTCGACCCATTCATCCAAAGGATCCTCGGCACCCTTTTGATGCGGATATTGTAGCTTTACTCCGTCAGCTTGTGGTACGGGTAGAAAAGCTAGAAAAGGACATGCACGAAGTCAAAGAGAAGCTGAAAATCTAAGTCTAAGACTGATATCGACGACGATACATGACCACAGCTCCAACAACAAGCCCTATTGCTAATGCCCCGCCTATTAAAAGGGGAATCGGTGAGCCGGGGCTAAGTGCAAGAATTGCGGTATCAATCCGGTATTGACATAATAGCAGGCGATCAGGGTCTAATGTAAGTTGAATGGGGAATTCGGAAAGTTGAAGACTACACAGCGTCACTGCCTGTGGTTCAATCCATACCCAATGAACTGCATAATGAACTCCATAATTTACGTGAATGGGGACCCGCAAACGAACGGGTGTGGGTTGATCTTGAATAACTTGGAAACTTATGTACCAACCTGAGATGCCTTGTTGAATAGATACTCCACCGAAACTAAGAGTAACCACCCCATTGTTATACACCCATGGATCAAAGAACCAGTCTAAAGATTCATTCACAGCCTCTTCGAAAAATGCCTGTAACGTACTTGTTCGTACCTTCTCATGCATCCCATGTGTAAAGATGTATTGCCAAGCTTCATAAAATGTGGCTGATCCCAGTTGATGTCGTAGCATATCGTAAATCAATGCACCTTTAGCATACACGATGCTTCCATACGCGTACCAATCAGCACTTTGCCAGACACTCATCGACTGATTAAGGGTTTTATCACCTTCAGAGTTCACATACTCCCAATATCGAGTCAAATCGTAGTTTCGATAGTCCGCTCTTTCGGTGGCTCCATAGACATATTCAACCCAAACGTATTCAGCGAAGGAAGCAAACCCCTCATCAATCCATGGTTCTGTATAACTGTCAGTTCCTAATGTGAAAGGTATCCATTCATGTCCAATCTCATGAGCGGTCACTGCAGCGAGAGAAGAGAGCCCTTCAGGATATGAATAAAGAGGAAGTCCTATCATGACCAGCTGTGGATATTCCATTCCTCCAGCCCAAATATCAGCCTCCACAATGGCTAGACTTTCCCATGGATATGGAGCAAAATTAGCGCCATATATTTCTAAACAATCATCCGCGACCTCTAGAACACGCTGTCCTCCCGCGGAATGTGCGCCTAAGTAATAACTAGTGACATTAACACTATGTGAAATAATGCTTGTTGTTTCATAGTTAGGACTCGCACACCAGGTGAAATCACGGACTGGGCCGGTTTTGAAATTCCATGATTTTGTTGACGCCCCAATATTGATGGTTTGCAGTTCACCGGTTGCGGCAACGATATAATCCTCAGGTACTGTGATGGCAACATCATAAGTGGCTACATCATGGTAGAAGCTTTCCCCCATATGCGAGTACGGTTTCGTATCCCAACCTCGATCATCATAGACTGCAACGATGGGATGCCAATTTCCCATATTATAGGCTAGAAACTCGTAGGGGTCTGTCCGATGGAACCAACCAAACCGATCACCACTTTCCGGAACCATCACTTGCCACGAGACCGTTAGAGTAACATTTCCAACAGGTGGTAGTTGCCCTGGTCCTGAGCTCCCAACTAGATCTACTTCTAATACCGTTTGGTCTGTG
>JABXGS010000165.1 GCA_016550425.1 archaeon | reverse complement strand
GATGATGAGGGATTAGGTGGTATTGCCCCTCGGTTTCCTCCTCCCCCTTCGCCTGCGCCCTAGTTTGTGAGACCTACAAAGTACCTCTGGTACCCACTTCTCAATCGGTTGGAGTGGACGACCACTTTTTCTTTTAAATTCTTTAATTCCAAATCACTTTTGAGTGTATTTGATGATTTTTGAGTGGTTTCGGTATTGGAGGTTGTTAATGTATTCGAAGATTGAATTCGAGCTGTTTTTTTTAAAATCTGATACGTGATTATTGAACATTTGGACTCTATAGTGGTGTACACTTCTGGATGAAAATGAATAGATATATTGAGGAATTTATGTGAATGGTGAACCACGAATAAAGAAACCAAAATTCTCACTTGCACGCTACAGAAAAGACGAGAGAATTGTAGGGCTTGTGAAGACAACGGACCATAAAATATTGGCCGTCTGGGCTATGGATTGTGCTGAGCGGGTGTTGCCATATTTTGAAGAAAAATTTCCAGAAGACCAACGGCCTCGAAAAGCGATTGAAACGCTTAAGGACTGGATAAAGTCAGGGGTGTTTAAGATGGCAGTTATACGTAAGGCTTCGCTTGATTCCCATGCCGCCGCCCGTGCAGTAGGCAGAGATATTGCAGCCCGCTCGGCTGCCCGTGCCGCAGGTCAAGCAGTGGCCACCGCACATGTTCCAACTCATTCTATCGGTTCTGCCATTTATGCCTTACAAGCGATCCATAGAGCCACAACTGGCTCTAATGCCCACGCAGCTGTAGCTAAAGAACGAGAGTGGCAATACCAACACTTACTCAGACTGAGAAAAGAATTCGCTTCCTAGCGGAGATCGCTTGGGAGATGAATGGGTGGTAAGGAGTCTGGGTGTAAGATGCCGGAAAAACGGATGTTGGACGATCTGCTGGGGTGGACGACTTTTTTACATTGCTTTGGTTCTGACAGGTGAAGTTTTAATATCTTTGTAGATGGTCCGTATAATTATGTCAGAACAGGAAACAGCCCCGTACTTCATCGATTTAAAGAATACACTGAAAATTGTGCAGATGGAAGGGTTGGAGACGACGGTGTTAACTGGTTTGCATGGTGAGTCGATGATGATGGTCCTTAATGCCACCCTTCCCGGTCATACGGTGCCGTTACATAGACATCCGCATGAGCAGATAGGAATGGTGTATCAGGGAAAGGCGAAGCTTCGGATTGGAGATGAGGAACGCATCGTGCAGGCTGGTGATTTCTACTGCATTCCTGCTAATGTACCGCATAGCGATACATGTCTTGGAGATGAAGCTTTTATCATGCTGGATATTTTTCATCCGGTGCGCGAAGATTTCATTGCCAAACTACGTAATGCAACGGAAAAGCGAAAAGGATGAGGAAGAGTCGAAGAACTTTACGGGGCGTGGCTGAAGGGTGCACAAGGCACCCATGACCAGAAGAAGGAGACAGGCTAGGGCTCAAAGCATTCATTTCTTCTGAGGTATCCCTGTGAGGATACCTTGGGAGACTTATGTGCTGTACGGAGCCGGTGTATCATCGGGAAACCTGGTGTTGCGCTCTGGTGGGGTGGACGCCCATTTTATTTTTTGGGTTCATTTTTTGGCTCAGAAATATTAAAACTAGTAGGGGGTTTACTTAAGTTCGGGTTTTCCTTGGACCATGCGATTATAGAATGTGAGATTTTCAGTGATGATTGCACGGATGGGGAGGTGGTAGGGGCATTTTGGTTCGCACTCGCCAGTGCAGTCTAGGCAATGTTGTGCGCTTTCGATCATGTTTTTCACCCATGGTTTTGCTTGGATTCCCTTATGGGGCCATAGTTTGAAGAGTTGGGGGAGGTTCATCAGTGGTTGGATGTTGACATCATGGGGACAGGGGGTACACTCGCCGCAGCGGCGGCAGAGTTGGGTGTCGAGTTCATTTCGAAGTGTCGCTATTTGTTGGTGTTCGTGGGGGGTTAATTCCCAGGCGCCCTCGACGATTTCAACAATCTCTTCGATTTCCTCAATTTTCTCAATGCCAGGAACCGGGATTACAGTGTCGAATTGGAGGAGGTATTTAATTGCCAGGTTTGCTTTTTCCAGCATGCCACCGGCAAAGGGTTTCATGGCGAGGAAGCCGACATCGTGTTCACGCGCCAAGGGGATGAGTTCGGTGGCAGGCTCTCGTGCGATGAAGTTAAAGGGAATCATTATCGTTTTGAAGTGACCTGAAGTGATAGCTTTCCG
The DNA here is from genome assembly GCA_016550425.1 of archaeon. The sequence goes on along the minus strand of JABXGS010000165.1, from coordinate 3,433 downwards.
AGCCACCGCCACCGAATGGGAGGATAGCCCTACATGGTAAATCTTGCCAGCGTCCATGGCTTCTTCAGCCGCCTCCATGGCTCCATCAGAAATAAAGAGACTATCATATGCAGCCAAGGTACTGACGTTATGAAATTGCCATAACTCAATGTGATCAGTGTGAAAGCGCTCTAGACTTTGCTCCAGTAACCGCTGCGCCGTTGCTTTATCACGCCAACTCGTTTTTGTCGCCAGAGTTACTTCATCACGTCGACCACGGATGGCTTTCCCGATACGAATTTCACTATCATCATACCCTGGTGATGTGTCGATTAAGGTGACACCCAAATCGAGGGCACACTGAATGACTTTGATAGCCTTGCTCAGAGGAGGCCGTTGAATCGGGATACCGCCCATTCCAACCCGAGAAACCTGCAAATTGGTTTTACCCATTCGAATTGTTTTCACACCAACACTTCCCTTCAACGAAGTTAATTCATAGATTTTCTAAATAGGTGAGAAAATAATATTATTACATTATATAAGAGTTTTTGAGGCTGAGAAAAAGTGTTTCTGCAAATCATAAGATATCATTTCCTCTGAGGTGCTCGTTATGAGCACCTTGGAGTGGAGTGGGCAAGGGAGCTGAGTGTATATCGTCGGGAACACTGGTGTTGTACGATTGGTTGTGGTGGACGACCACTTCATTTTTCATTTGAATGGTTTTCGAATGCTTTTTGTTGAAGGAAGGGTGTTAGTTAGGGGTGGAGTGGTGTTATGGATGGTGTTACAGAAGATTGGGCATAAGGATCCTGGGCTTGAGGTGTATCGTGAGCAGTTGGGGGATGCAGTGGAGCACCCGTTTGGGTTTCCGTTTTGGGTGTTTGTGGAAGGGGATCGGGTGGTGGGTCGGGTGGTGGTGGGGGTGGAGCCGGTGCGGTTGTTAGCGCCTTTGGGGACGAGGTGTGGATTTGTTCGGATTATGGATTTTGAGCATTCGGCGTCGGTGTTGCAGGAGTTTGTAGCTGCTGCAGTTGGGCTGGCGTGGAAGCAGGATGTGGAGTATATTGTTGGGGGATTTCCTTCGGAGCAGCAGACGGTCATTCAGGAATTTGTGAAGAAGGGCTTTGGCGTGTTATCGGAGCACGTGCAGATGGTGAGTGCCCTCGGTAAGCCCAGAGGGGAGCCGTTAGATTTGCGGTTTGAGAAGGTTCCCCGGGAGCAGTTCGTTGAATTTTGCGAATTAGAACACAAAGCGTTGGAGGGATCCCAAGATGCGGTGTTGGAGGTGTTTCTCAGGACGCTTCGAGAAGAACTCAATCGCGGAACACGCGATCATCCCTTTGTGGATGTTATCTACCAAATGGAGCTGTTTTACGTTGCATATCACGGCGATGTGCCGGTGGGGGTGTTAGATATTAAGCCACAGGATGCGGAAGTGAGTGTGATGGGTGTGCTTCCGGAGCATCGAGGGAAAGGGTATGGACGACAAATCTTTCACTTTGCGCTTAACACGCTGCGAGAGCAGGGAAAGAAAGAAGCAAATTTGTGGGTGTCGACACATAACCAAGTGGCTGTGCAACTGTACGAGAGTGAAGGATTCCAACCCAAAGTAAAAGTCACTCAGCTCATCTGGCGAAAACCAACAAAATAAACACGAGTGGTGTCCCAGGCTGGGGTGGACGACCACTTTTTCTTTTTGGATGCAAAGCTTCTTCTTTGTTGATTTCGTAGGTACCAGTACTCATCAATGGTTGTGTGAGTGATATGTCTGATAAAGTGTTTTTTTCGGCTGGTCAGGTGTTGGAGGGAAAGGTGGATGTGATGGCGTTGAAGTCTAGGTTTGCTTTTATGCGGATGGATATGGGAGGATTTAACCGGTTGGCGGAAGCGCTAGAGTATATGACGAAGTTTGGATGGCGAGTGGTGGGAGGGATTGGAGAAAGAGCGGTGATGCTGGAGAAAGCAGGCTAAGAATTCGCATTCTCCACTTTTGCCGGAAATACGGGTGGTGTCCCAGACTGGGGTGGACGAGCGTTTTCTTTTTATTAAATTCTAGCAATTACTCTTCTAAGGAAGAAAATTCTGAAGAGATAAGCGAAAATGAATGAAACCAAAGAAGCGGAAAATTCTCACGGTGAGAATGGTCCTAAACAGTCCTCCACGATTACAGGGCGTATCTATGCAAAAGCAGTGGAGTTACTAGAACAGCATCCAGAGGGGTTGCGTTTTACAGAATTGCGCTCCAAAATTGAAGAAGCATATCCCAGCTTCCATCCGAAAACGGTTAACGGATGTGTTTGGAAGCTTGTCCAGAAATTTCCAGATAAGGTTTACAAATCTTCTCGAGGGCGCTACCGTTTGTTGAAATATAAATCCACTGATAAAGACACCCCTTAATAGGAACCCAAAAATTCCTGTAAGCAAGATAATGGACGTGAATCTCACTCGGGAACAGGGGTGTTGTAAACGGTTAGCTGGGTGGACGACCACTTTTCTTTTGGATATTGAGTTGATGACTAGGTTTGAGTGGAACCTGTTCGTTAGGTGTTGTCTATTGGATTTATTAATTTGGAGGACAGGGTTAGTGCCAGTTTGGTTGTTGTTACGTTGGAGGTTGTGTTATGCGTTGGGTTACACGTGCACATGTACATGTGGATCGGGTGGCGTGTCCGTGGTTGATTAAACGGTTTATTGATGTGGATGCGGAGTTTCGGTTTGTGGCTTGGCCTGGTGCGTCACTCTCGGAGGAAGATGGGACGCCGTTTGATTTTCCTGACCTTGATATTCCTTTCACACACCACAACAATAAGTGTACTTTCGAGGTGTTGGTGGAACATTATGGGCTTGCAGATCCGGTGCTGCAGGATATGGCAGCAATTATCCATTCAGCTGATATCATGAAGGATTTGGACGTATCTCCTGATGCGCGTGGAGTCGAGGTGACATTGAGCGGTTTGGCTTTCCTCAGTGAAGATGATCATGAAGCGGTGCAAAAGGGGTTTACCGTGTGTGATGCTTTGTATGCAGGATTACTGTTGCGTCGGATTCGTGAAGAGCTCCACGAACAGTTAGCCCCACTGAACCGTGAAGAGCGATTCCAATTGATTTACATTACTCTGCGTGCTCGATTGCCCCCTTCAATCCCGGTGGGACCCACGTAATGGCACAGGAGTCTGGGTCGAAATCTCAGACCTTCAAACCCATGGTGCTCCTCTCAGCTATCGGTTTGGTCGCCATTTTCAGCACGACGATGTCCAAGTCGCCCGTTCTGCCCTTTTTTGCTGAATTCCTTGGTGCTACCCCTGAGCTGATGGGCTTCATTGCGGCAGCATCGACTATTCCGGGGATTCTCGTCAGTATCCCTGCAGGAATGGTTGCGGATCGGAAGGGACCCCGTGGGATGCTTTGGATTTCAATCCTGTTAGTGGCATTTGTCCCCTTCTTGTATCTC
>JABXGS010000164.1 GCA_016550425.1 archaeon | reverse complement strand
TGCACATGCTGAAACCGGGGGCTCCTCAGATTAAGGAGGTGTTGCACATCGCGATAGATGTCACTCTGTTCGGACGCAGTCATCCGGGCCACGATATCTCCTTGGTATCCTTGCTGGTACAGCCAGCGTACATTTTCAATCACTTGATCGTATACGCCCTGTGATCGATATCCATCTGTTACATCCTTATCTCCATCAATGGAGACAAGAATTGAATGGAATCGGTACAAATAACTCACAGGAATATGGTGCAAGAGCAGGCCATTGGTTTGCAGCATGTATCGGGCTCGATGAAACCGACTCATAATCTCAGTCATCAGGGGAATCCGCAGCGTAGGCTCTCCGCCATAAAACATCAATTGAAGATCCGAATCCTCTTCGAGAAACCTGGCTAGATCATCAAGAGTGTATTGAATTTCGGTATCAGACCCGGATTCTTCACCGCCGTGACAATACCGACAATTCAAATTGCATTTCCGGGTGAGGATTAGATGGTAATTCACGAGCGATTAGCCTCAACTAATTGGAACTTCTTTCGGACTATAAAAAATTGGAGGAAGGAGCTTATGCTCCTCCTGTTTCAGGTTCGATAAAGAATAGAATAGCTCCCACTAAACAGAGAACAGCCCCAGGGCCACCTATGATTCCCCATTCAAAGGCAAACACGGCTCCAATGATACTGAAGATGAGAATGAGAATGGCCGCATTAATCCGATTCTGATCAACCATGCGAAGATAAAAGAACAGGACCAAGAAGCCAAAAATGACAGCAACGACGCCAGCAATTAGCGTCGCCATCGGGTAGATGTAAAGCTGACCATAGTTCAGCAGATCAAGCACATTATAGAATGCATATTCACCGATTTGTACAAATCCTGCAATAATGATGAGAATTGCACCGATTCGCGTTAGGAGCTTTCCGATATCCATGTTATCCATGATAGTTTCCACCGTTCAAGGAACTGTGATTATCGCCTAATCCTGTTAAACTCCATCAAAAGACTTTCGTGTTGCTTTTAAATTACGTGAAATTAAGCGTCAGCCTGACAACACGAAAACACTCGCTGCGTTTCAGCAATTAACTCCTTCACTCGAGTTTCTGAAAGCCCCACAGATTTCGGGTCTGTTTTCATTAACTGGTTTAATGTCAGGATTCGGTTTTTATACAACTCATCCCTTTCCTCATCAGTTACTGTCCGCAGAATTGTCACAGGATACAGTTTCTTATTTTCAATAAACCAATCAATTCCCCGACCTCGTGGCGTATTCCACCCAAAATGCTCAATCCCTACACACTCTGCATAATGACGCGCATGTTGTGTCAACCGAGTATTAGTCACAATCAACACCCGATCAAAAGGGCAATCGTTCAACCCCTGCTCACAACCAGCTTGCAGGTCATCCCATTTCGCCTTCGCCGCTAACGTGACTTCAAAAGGGGTGTACCGTTCTAACACACTATGATGCTTCATCTCCACGTAAATTACTTCACCATCCCGTTCGGCGATGCTGTCAACTTCATGATCAACACATGCACCCTGAATAACCACATTACCCGAAACCTTGTAGCCGTACTCTCCAAGGAGTAGGCGTATATAATCTTCAAAAATAAATCCACCCCCAATTCGTGCTAGCCCGTCCCGTAGATCCCGGCGAAACTCTACGACTTCACTATGAGTCTCAAGCTCGGTTACAGCCATATCATAGATCTCCTTAGTGGTCATCCCCTCTTCAACGCGATCTTCTAAATCCTCAGCAATTTCTTCTGCAACCGCTTGAGGAGCCCCCATACGTGTAAGCGTACGCACAATTTTCATTGGATCGAAATCTTCAGAGCGACCATCCCATTTTATTACCATAACCATGTCTAATCACCTACTTCATGACCTCTTGCAACTCAGGTCTTTTTTGTTCGTTTTTGTTTCTCCGGATAGGTGTATTGTTTCGAAATGTAGTGACTTCGAGTCCGACGAAATACATGGTAGAATGTTCCAGGTGGCTTCTTCTTCGCCCGTCGACCATAATAGGTAATTGTGATTTTTTCACCCAGCCGGACGCCAGTTCGACCTGAACCGCCTTGTAAATAATCTTTAAGCATCTTTGCCCAAGCTTGAATGACAATTATCCGTTCATTTTCGTCATCATAGAGCAAAAATACCGGGATTTCACCAAAGCGTGCTGTCCGAAACAATTTCCCAATTACAAGCCCAGTTACTTCATCACCGGGGTTTTCAAAGACCACTTCTTCCAGGGTAAGCCATTGGGGAATACGAAATCGCATCAAAACCCTCCAATACTATAATTAGTTTCAGAACTAGTCTTCCCACTCATTCGCATAAGCTTCACAGACTTCTGAGATGTTTAAAGCATAACCTCTTGATATGTTGAATTTTTGGCGCAGTCGCCACTCTCCCTCTTTATTCAATTGCCAGCCCACCAATCGCAACTGCCGCCCTTTTGACAACTGGACCAAGATGATCGCTTTATGCCACGTTGGGGTCTTCGTCAATGTTTTTCCTCGAAGAATCTTCAATTCCGAGCGTCGGGGAAACGTTTCACCAGGTTCGTCTAAAAGGGTGGATAATCCTTTGAAGTACACTTCAAACACCACAGCGTACTGTTAGAATAGATACCCGAATGAATCTTTTGATTCCAAGCTAAACATAGTCGGACAGAGTGGCTTGGCCATTCATCCGTGTCAAATTCGTAACCCGCACACCAACCAACCGTAAGGCTCTATCCGGCTTCCGATGCTCCTCAAACAAGGCACTCACTGTCTTCGACAAAATCTTTGCATCATTGGTGCTTAATGGTAAAGTACGACTTCGCTGAATCGTCGTATAATCTTGGTACCGGATTTTCACCGTTACTGTACGGAAATGATAAGACTTCGACTGGAGCCGCTTACTGATCTTACTCGATAAACTATTCAAGGTTTCTTGTGCCACCTCTAATGACTTTGCATCCACGTCCTGGGGGAAAGTTCGTTCATTACCCATCGATTTTCGTCGCCATGGACCCGTGCGCACAATTCCCCGATTATCGATGCCCCAGGCCCGGTCAGACAACCATTTAGCTCCTTTTCCAAACACTGCAAATAACGCTTGGAGCGACATTTGTTGAATTTGGCCCAAGGTGTTAATGCCATGTTTTTTTAAGCGATTCCCTGTTACACGACCAATTCCATTAATGGCGGTCACGTCTAAGGGAGCTAAAAATTCTGCAACAGAGGCAGGATCTTGAGGCACAAGAGTAATTCCCAGCGGTTTATTCTGTTCGGTAGCAATTTTGGCTACTGCCATATTAGGTGCGATTCCAATTGAGCAGGGTAACTGGGTTTCTTCTCGAACAGCCTGCTGGATTTCCATTGCCAGCGCTCTAGGACCCGAATACTGTTTAACGCGGTTCGTGATTTCAAGATATGCTTCATCAATACTAGCCTTCCGAATCCGTCTCTCATCAGCAAATCTTTGGAGAACCTCCATCACTTCTTCAGAGGCTTCCACATAATTGGAAAACGAACCAAACACAAAGACTGCATCAGGACACAAACTGTATGCCTTCACTACTGACATGCCTGCATGAATTCCAAAAGCCCGCGCTTCATAGGACGCAACTCGAACAACCCCGCGTCGTTGTCCTTTCTTGGGATCGGGTCCTACACACAAAGGTAGTCCAACGTATTCAGGGTGGAGTCGATACTGTTCCACCGACGCATAGAAGGCGTCCATATCCACATGCATGATCCAGCGAGACATCGCATAGACTAATCCTAAAACTCTAACTCAACTGAAAAATCAAAGGCAGGTTAAAAGAAGACGGAGACCGCTAGAAAAGTAAGTTTCAGTGCCTGCTTCTCTTAAAGGCATATTAGCAGGGAAAAGCGTTAGACATGCTTTATGACATTTTTTTTAGAGTCTAGCGAGCACGACGCCTTCCTCGTCCATCTTTTCTTTGTTATACTTTGTGCCATCATTCTGCTTATACCACTCCCGCTTCTAATCGGTCCACGCCTATTCCTTCGTCCACTGGTGGAAACCTCTAAGCGCCGTCCTCATCATGATCCTTTACTTAGGCAACTCCTGTTTCTTGCACCTACTCATCAATCTACTTCCCTTTGGACTCTAACAAGTGAAGTTAGCTAGTATTCCACCAGATGAAAGTCTGAACCTGCTCATCCACTTTGAATCCCAAGCTCTCGTAGAGCCGAATTGCTCCTTTATTATCCACATGAACCCCTAATTTCGCTTTCTCATTTCCTGCATCTTTTAATAACTGCAAACAAAACCGGAGCATCTCCGTCGCGAAACCTTTCCTCCGATGTGCTGGAGCGACTCCAATATTTTGAATAAATCCAGCAGGTGGCACCAGATCGAGAATTCCAATCAGCTCTTTCTCATGATACACAAAGTATGCCTGATCCGATTGATACCAATAATCCAGTATCTCCTCCGGAACATCCTTCATGTTCTCTATAACCATGTTTAAGACAACATCTGGAGAACCACTCATGAATTCTTTCATATACACAAAGAATTGCTTTACATCCTCTCGTCTAATCTGTTCATATCGAAGCTGGTCTGAAGCCTTCACAGAATCGTTTAGCGGTCGAATCATTTCATAGCGGTTAGCTAATTCTTGAAATCCGATTTGCTTGAGATGTTCACCGAGCCTTTCTTGTTTAGCAAGGATATCTAGGTAAGCAAAATCAACATCTCGTGACTTCGCAAGGTGTAACACTTCGTCAGCTAACGCGTTTAAGATCTCCTCAGACTGAGCGTAATCGATCACAATCAATCGTATTAATGGAGTTCCAATCGGTTTGAATAGTTGCATGGGTTCTTGGCCGATTGAAGCAATCCCTACTGGTTGGTCTTCATTGAGATACAATTGGTATGTGAAGCCAAGGGCTTCAACCGGTTTTGTATACCATTGAATCTTTTCTTTATATTGTTCAAGTTGTGGGTCATTATGGGCAATACTGCGAAGGACCATTTTCAATCACTCTATTTGTCAACATTATTCCCTCCCTTGAAAATTCAGGCTTATAATAAATTAGAATGTGAAAGATTTCTAAAAGTCTGGAAAAAAGGCGATTCAAATCTCCACTCCTTGCGAAATCACCAACGAATAATCGGTGAAATTCACCAAGTAAGAGCGCTTAAAATTCACGTACGATATAATTTATGGGTTAGGTGATGGCTTGGGAGCCGAAAACGACCTGTTCCAGCGGTCAGTTGCCGCTCTCGCTGGTGGCAACCCGGAACGAGCAAAACAACAAATTTTGAAACTCCTTGAAAAAGATAAAAATAACCTCGAGATGCTCAATTTTCTCTCCTCGATTTACCAACAATACCAACAACCACAAAATGCTCTCAAAACTGCTCAACGTATCGCTGAACTCGATCCCGATGATCCTCGCCACTGGAATAATCTCGGGTACCTTCACATCACCCTTGGACAATGGAAAGAAGCTGAGCAATGTTATGCCAAAGCCACTAAACTCAATGATGCCTCCCCCACCATTTACCTAAACCACGCATTAACCCTCATTGAACTCGGTCAACCAAAAGCGGCAACGCAAAAACTCCAAAAAGCCCTAAAGCATTCGCTGTCCAGCGAGCTACTCGACATCATTCAGACCGATCCTCAATTCACAAAATTACGACCTCTTGTAAATAAGATATAAGAACTCCTCTCCTATTTTTTGACATACCTTAGCTACCGCATCTCCTTAATCCACGCAACATAGAAACCTCTATATAGGGTATCTCTGTTGCATCCATACAGTAGCAAATAGGACAATTTCGTTTTTTAACAGAAATTTTACTTATCGTGCTCAACAGCTCTTCCCACGAAATCATTCTACGGAATAGCACGGCTGCATAACACAGCCACTCAACGGAAAACAACCGAGGTGAACAGTATGGAAAAAGGTACAGTCAAATGGTTTAATCCCGATCGTAACTACGGCTTCATCGAACGCGAAACCGGCACCGACGTCTTCGTTCATGGCAGTGAAGTCGAAGGCTTCAAAATCCTCCGTGAAGGCGACAAAGTCACCTTCGAAATCGAAGAAGGCGACCGTGGGCTCAAAGCCACCAAGGTCAAAATCGAATGAATTGATCAACCCCATGACCTGAGTCTTGCGGGATTCGCCAATATCAGCTTTCTCGAACAAACAAAATCGAACAACACAAAAACCGAAAATCAGCTCTTGTACACAATCGAAAAAACTAAAAATGATTTTCGTACCTTCGCATGGAAGGTAAACAGAATCTAGTTTCGTTTTTTATGAAATCTAGCTTCTCGAGTTATCATGCTACTTAAACCCAATAAAAGAGAATCGAGGTGATCTCTATGGAAAACGGCTCTGTCAAATGGTTTGATGCAGATCGCAATTACGGCTTCATCCAACGTGGTAATGGTGACAGTGATGTCTTCGTTCACGGTGACGATGTTGAAGGCGGAATTGTACTCAATGCAGGTGATCAGGTCACATTTGAACTTAAAGAAGGCACTGGACGTCCGAAGGCTGCAAAGGTAACCAAGAAGTAACTACTGAAACCTTTTCTTTTTCAATCACAACGGCTTCTCCAACCCCCAACGATTTCTTAAAAGGAAACCTCTTCTATATTACGTAAAGGTAGAGTCGTGGGTTTTTTATCATCTCTACCGGTGTCCATTCTTCAAAGGGGAAACTATAGGAGACTACACGGGTCCCAGGTGTTAACTCGGTAGCAAGCTTGGTTTTCAACCGTTTATTAATTGACTGTCCTTGGTAAACAGTTACAACGGTGGCATCAGGTACGCTTTTCGTGAAGAAATTCCCCCAAATCACCTCAACAATTTCATTCAAACCGCGACGCCGAATTACACCTCGCGACCATAAAACACGAAATGGATCTGCTTCAATTCCCACGGCGCTAGCTCCGAATTTTTGAGCTGCCATCATAATGATGCGACCATCCCCTGATCCTAGATCCACAACAGTATCCTCTTGCGTCACTTTAGCTAGTTCAAGCATCCTCTGTGCTGTTTTCTTTGAAACCGGAACCCATGGGGCTCCAATCAACGAGGGCCATACGGCTGATATACCAAAGGCTATAACGCTTACCAGAATGATAATGACAACGGTGCCAATAATCAACCACATGTCCATGCTTATCACACATTCATTCCGGAAACACCTGATATAAAAGTGGAAAAGATTCACCCACCTGTTATTAGTGAAATCGAAGAAGGTATCATGATGCACTTTCACACTCGTCCTTGGAATCAAGTTTCCGATCAAGCTTTTTTCGATCATTGTCAAATTGAATCTTTCAAGACGACTCTACCAAACGTTGAATCATTGTCTGATGATGAAATCCGCCAGAAATACCAAGAATTTGATGCCAACGATCCAATCGATATGTCCTCACCAAATCACATGGTCTTTATTGGTGAAACTCCTGGAGGACATCCCGCAGGGCTAATCTGGGTCTGTCACCGTGCTCCTTTCTGGCGATATAGGGAACATCTCACCTGGATCTATAACCTGCACATACTCCCCAAATTCCGCCGACAAGGTCTAGCAAAACTACTCTTGGAAACCATCGAAAAATGGACCCACGATGAGGGACTGCATGTTATTGCTCTCCACGTTCTGGATGATAATCAACCTGCACGAGCTCTCTACGAATCCTACGGGTATACGCTAGTAGAAACCCATAAGAAAAGTTGCTTTTATGAAAAAACTTTGCCCTCCTCCAATGAGAACAAATCTTGAAAGCACACTGGCACGGTGAATAGCCTGTAACAAAGTGGACTAAAGCAAGCAGATCCTTCTTTTCGAACCCCAAGCTCGAAGTTTATTGAAGAGGCGAGTGAAATTGGTGAAATGCGTTAGGTATTTAGATAACCTAAGAAAAAACTTAGGGAAACCTAAGCTTTAGGCGCCTGACGCCTAAGGAGACTGGCACCATGAAAAAAGAAACAATAGAGCCAGCATCCTTATCAAGCGCTTTGAAATCCGAATATGCCATATCCAACATCGAAATAGATGGCAACCTCTTATCAATCGCAACAAATCCAGCAACGTATGCAAATCTTGCTCCTGATCTCCTCGAACGGGGCTTTTCTCGTTGTCTAACAGTAGCCATCGTCGACTGGATAGAACAGAAAGAATTCGAAGCGTATTATGTCGTTCACCACCTTGCAGCTAATCTATACGCGAAAGTGGCGACACGCATCCCCCGAAACAAACCCAAAATTAAGAGCCTCTCCACCATCTGGGAATCCGCAGCAATGCACGAACGCGAGATGTGGGAACTCTTTGGCATCAACTATGTCGGGAATACGATGTTGAAACCACTTTTTCTCGAGGATTGGAAGGGAAAACCACCATTACGCAAGGACTTCAACTGGCGTGACTACGTCAACAAAGAATACTATCAGGTGGGAGGTAAATAGAAAATGTCGCGCCTTCTTAAAGCTGTAAAAAGTGTTCTAGGACTCGCAGTATCAAAACCAATGACCTTCTCGTTTCCCCCCGATATGCCACTAACTGAATTATACCGGGGTCGACAACTGTACAAATCTGACTTATGTAAAGGCTGTAAGATCTGCTCGATTGTCTGTCCCAACAATGCAATAGAGATGGTCGAACGAGAAAAAAGCGAAGAAAATAAAACCGGACTTCAACCCCAAATTGATTTTCGGAAATGCTGTTTCTGTGGCTTATGCGTTGACAACTGTCCAACAGGCGCGCTCACTTTCACGAATTTTCCCATCTTACTCACCATGAAACCCGAAACCCTCAACTATACACCAGAAATGCTAGCCATCCCCCCAGTACTAGAACACCCAGAGCCTCCGAAAATAAAGAACACCGTCTCATGGGCACGCTCTCGTAGTATTTGGATCGTAAACTACATGACCGGCTGTTGCTTCATTGAAGCGGTGCCATGGGTTGCTAGCTCCTTCGACATGGAGCGTTTCGGCCTCTTAGCCGTGGGCTCTCCCCGACATGCAGATTGTCTAATAGTCGGGGGCTATGTAACCCCGAAGACCCTGAAACGAATCATCCGCATCTACTCCCTTATGCCTCAACCCAAATGGGTTATCGCGCTCGGTAATTGCCCTATGACCGGCGGAACGTATTGGGACAGCTACAACACCATCAAAGACATCAGCAAATACATACCCATTGATATCTGGATTGCCGGCTGCCCACCACGTCCCGAACCAATTGGTGTAGCCGTCGTCCATGCTATCCAAGCCATTCAGGGTGGATACACTGGAAAAGAGGAAATGACAAACACAGACGCTGGTCAAATGAAGTTACCCCCCTATCCCCTCAAAGGGGCAGATCCCAGTAAAGCCGAATTCGATGTTGTCTTCGGCTCCCAACATCCCGCCTCAGGAAACTTCAATATGGACCTCAAACTGGACGGTGAAATCGTCGTTGAGGCTATTCCCTACCCCGGTTATCTCCACCGGGGCTTCGAGAAACTCATGGAATACCGCACATGGGGACAAAACATCATGCTTGTCCCCCGAATCTGCGTCCTCGATGGAGCCTCCTATGAACTCGCCTACACCGGTGTAACAGAGAAACTAGCCAGCATCCAGGTTCCCATTCGCGGGCAATATTTGCGTGTAATCCAAGCCGAACTCTCACGCATTCAAAGTCACCAAATGAACCTCGGTTTTGGTGGAGCCGCTTCAGGTTTTGATACCATCGAACGCCTCATCTGGGGTGACCGCGACCATGTCCTTTTCCTTCTTGAAGAGCTCACTGGCGCACGGGTCTACCACATATTCAACACCATCGGTGGTGTCCGCCGCGACATTCAACCCGATTTTCCAGATAAAGCTGAAAAACTCATCAGTTATATCCGTAAACGGCTTCACATTTACGACGACCTCCTATTCAATAATAAAACCTTCATCGATCGCACACAAAATCTTGCTCCTCTCTCCCAGACCACCGCTATTCAAAACGACGTCACCGGTCCCAATCTCCGAGCAACTGGTATCGATTTTGACGTGAGAACAGCAACCCCCTATGAAGCCTACAAAGACATCGGAGTGAAGGTAATCACCAGAACAAACGGTGACGCCTACGATCGATTCCTCTGTCGTAGACAGGAAATTGAAGAAAGTCTCAACATCATTGAACGTGCATTGGACAAGCTGCCCAAAGGTCCGGTCTGTGAAACAAAAACTCCTGAAGGCAAAAAGATTACCTGGCGACTAAAAATCCCACCTGGCGACGCTTTCTATTGCATTGAAGGCGGACGCGGAGAACTCTGCTTCCACGCGGTCAGCAACGGTGAAAACACTCCTTACCGCATGAAAGTGCGCGGTCCAACCTTTGGAACAATCCTTGTCATGTTTCCCAAGCTACTCCAAGGTGTCAAGATCGCCGATGTCCCGGTCATCTACTGGAGTCTTGACCAATGTCCGGCAGATCATGATCGATGATTCTAAACGTCCTTTCTTCCGATTTCAAAAACTAAATCCATAAATATCACATTGCAAGTCAGCGTTTTTCACTACGGATTAGCCTGGCAAAGCAGACTCCTTATGCTGTAAAGCAATATGCAATCATTCTGCATCCCAGAAGTGCCCACACTTCAGACACTCCATTTTACCATCAAACGCCTTCGAAGCGACCAAAAGAATCCTCTCAGGGTCCGTATCCTCCTTCTTCCGATTCTCAGGCGTATCCAATAGCATGAGACGAAGCTTCTTTTTTTCACCACATTTAGGACATTTTACTTCTTCAGACATTTTCTCACATTCTCTGAAATTAATGACTAACACGCCATAACGCAACTCAGAATAGTCATTGTTTTTTCAGTAAAATAATAGTCAAAATTCAACCAAAAACCTTTGGAATTAAGAATTTAATAGCACTAAATCCAACCATTCAAAACCTGTGAAAGAAATTGGAACTCTGGCTGCTCATTCTAATCATCTTCTTCATCACCGTACTCTTAATTGTAACAAGGCGCGTTCATCTCACTACTGCTGCGTTAATAACTAAATAGTTCCCACATGGAGGCATCGCTGTTCTCTATATTACTAGAAAATGACTACTATCTTAAATTCTTGAAACAAAATATACCAACAAAGGTGGAACATATGCTTCAACCAACCGACCCGCTAGGCGATATCATCCGTTTGTTTTTGGACACCCTCTACACTTTACAGGTGGTTCTTTTCCCGGTTTTACCAATAGTCCAACTTATCCTGATCTTAGTAATTCTCCTAATCCTCTCCAGTATTATCACTCGATTTGTTCGACGCCGAGCCAAAAAACTCCGAGTCCCCCCAAATGCGATTAATGGCATTGTGCTCACAATTCGTATCATCTTCGTTTGGATCGCCGTAGTTGCATTCACCACTATTCTCCCGACACAAATCCAAATCATCATCGGGGACGCCACCGTCATCATAGGTTTAGCAGTAGGTGTTGCCCTTAGCCTTGCTGTGCGTAATTTTGTCGCCGGATTATACGTGATGATTACCGACCCTTTCAGCGTCGGTGATTATGTGCGAATCGGATCCAACGAAGGAATCGTTCTTGAAATAAGTCTCAACTATACAAAGATACGACAATTGGATGGCACTATCGCATTAATTCCCAATGACAATGTGATGAGCTCAGCAGTAACCAACTTCCGCTTTGAACAAAAAAGCACAGGCAAAGAAACGCCAGAACCTGAAAAAGACGCGTCAATCCCGAAACGAATTTGGAAAGCACTGAGTCGAGCTGTAGATACCTCCAACCTCATCCAATACACATTCGAACTCCAGTTCCCAATCGACCGCGGTCTTAACCACTATGAAGACAAACTCCCAAATATCATGAAACGTTGGACCCGAAAGTTTGGCTACAAACCCGGCTACGTCCTCTCATCAACCTCCTACCTTGCTTTTACCTACAGCTTCACCATCTTCGTCGAAAACCCTAAACTTCTCTTAGATTACCGCTTCGATTTCCTCGAAGATATCACCCGCGCGGTATACTAAACACTAGGAACAGAAACCACATTTAATTGTCTACAGCCTGAACGTCCATTGGAGGTTCTCACTTGACTAAAAAACCAGCAACACTCCAACGTCCCAATATCAACCTTGAAGCAATCCTCGCATTAATTGGTGTTCTACTCGGGTTTCTCTTCATTGTTGTCATCTACTTCCTCGAATATCCCCACGAATCTCTCTCAACCTGGGGCATGCCCCTCATTATGTTCCTCACCATTTGTTATGCACTTGGGCTCACCATCATCGGTTTCATCATAAGCTACGAAATTAATTTTTACTTAGCTAGTAAAAGCCTTGAAATCATCCCATTTCCCGCAAAACAATATACAAAGCTTACAGAGAACATAAAGCAGTCTGTCCGACGTAGTATCCAACTACTCCTCTATTTCATCTTCAGCTTTGGCTTATTCCTCATCAACTTAGCCAGCTTCGCCGCTGCTAAGTTCTTCTATCCCTTCTTTGCTCAAATTGAAAATGCCATTCTAATATTCTGGGGTCCACCTGGCCTCATAATAATTCAGTTAGTTGTCATGTTCTTTATCCAATTGATTCTAATTTTTCCATTCTCTCGATTCCAAGGCAACCTTTGGGACTCGTTTAAAATCATTGAAAACCTCCAAGAGAAACACAGCGATTCCACGGAATAGAAATTATGTTACCATTTGTATACTTTAGAAGATCGCACTTATGTATTCGATATCAAATAGAACGACAAAACGCTTATTACTAATTTTGAAACTGCCCCTAGGGTTCCTTCTGCTTGAATAAGCATCTCTTCGAACCCAAAGAGAAGAGCATATAATGCAAAGATCTCAAATTGTACGTTCATTAAATGCAATGGTGATTCGACCAATGGACCCTTTCATGCAAGCCGCTCTTAAACAAGCAAAGAAAAGCCGCCAAGAAGGTGGTATTCCGATTGGCTCCGTGCTGGTCAAGGATGGAACAATCGTTGGACAAGGGCATAATCAACGCGTACAACAAAATAACCCAATCCTGCATGCAGAAATTGATTGCCTCCAAAACGCGGGACGCATCGGCAACTATGCAGGTACCACATTATATTCAACCCTGATGCCCTGTTACCTGTGTGCCGGAGCCGTAGTGCAATTCAAAATTGCTAAGGTCATTGCCGGCGAATCTCAAACCTTTGCCGGTGCCCGCACATTCATGGAATCACAGGGCGTAAAAGTCATCGATTTAGACCTACCTGTATGCAAAGAACTCTTGCAAGCATTCATCAACGAACATCCCCAGCTCTGGAACGAAGACATCGGTGAACTATAAACGTCATCTTGACGAGCTAGCGTCATTTTTTTCTAGCTGATGGAAATCCAATTAAACACTGTTCATGGCACAATGTAAATCTATGTCCATCTTGCTAGTTTCACTCTTTCTCACAGTATTCGCATTAGTTTTACTTGCTGAACTAGCAGATAAAACCCAAATTGTCACTTTCGCCCTCGTAGCTGAAACTGGAAAACCTGTTCAAGTGTACCTCGGGGTATTGGGTGGATTATTTACTGTAACCATAATTGGCGTTCTTGCTGGTTCCCTTATTGCATTCTTGATTCCTCTCTCACTGATCCAACTAATCGCAGGCATCATTTTCATAATTTTGGGCATTATTACTGTTTACAGAATAAGACGTACTCAAGAAGACGAAGAGTCAACCGCGGCGCCAGGAAACCGTGTATGGGTACGCGCATTTATCCTGCTTTTCATTGCGGAGCTAGGTGATAAAACCCAGCTGGTTGTAATCTTGATTGCCGCTACAACAGGACAACTGCTCCTTGTTCTTATCGCAGCATTTCTTGCTTTAGCAATCGTGAATGGTATTGGTGTAATCATTGGTGACCGCGCCCGACAATACCTCGGCACAACGACAATCGCCTACGTTGCCGCCACCGCATTTATCATCGCAGGTGTATTGGTACTCATCGGGGCTTTACTGCCCTAACAAGAATAACGGTTCAGAATCAAAATAAGTCGACAGAATCAAAGAATCTTACCTAGCTTCTCGAGCTCAGAATAATCTCCTTAGTCACATACGTCTGCGACAATAATCGGAAGAAAATTTAACAACTAAAAAACCATTTTTTGGTTTTCCGTTCTTTTTTTTCGGGGGCTTAGCTTAATGGTAGTCAATGATAATTCACAGGGCGGGTAGGAATATGAAGGGAAGTGTTATCTGATAAATCCACCAAATACAGATCGCAAGGACTGCTGAGACGGGAACGGTAAGAAGAGAGGTTAAGATCAGTTTTCGTAACACCGTCTTATTCGTAGATGCTCGATTTGCCATGCCCACTCCAATTACCGATGTAATAAGGATATGCGTTGCAGCAAGTGGAATCCCCCAAATCGTACCAACAAGCAACACAATGGCCCCTGATGTTGCCGATGAAAAACTCGCACTGGGACGTAATTCCGTCAACTCTATTCCAACCGTCCGAACCACTCGTCGTCCCAAAACTAATAATCCAAGTCCCATGCCTACTCCCCCCATCAACAACAATAATGAAAGTTCGATGGGTTCAGCAAAAAAGATTGTCAACAACCCTATCGCCTTAGCCACATCATTCCCTCCACGACTTAGGCAGATAATAATAACCATCACCAGTAACAACCAACCAAAAATCTGCTCCCTTCGCTGAATCTCCGTTAATCCTTTGGTTTTCGAAAGAAGCGTTCTACGAATGTAACGTTGAAGGAGAAAAGCAACTATTAAACTAAGCAGTGGGCTCAGAATCCAGCCAATGAGAATAATTGAGATGGTGTCCCACCGAATAATAGGTATACCCCAAACAAACTCCTCTAACAATCCAATACCTATAATGCCCCCAACAACTGAATGAGTAGCTGAAATCGGGTAACCCAGGTAGGCACTGAACAACATCCATACAATGATTGCTAATGAAATAACAAACACAAGATCAACGCTCAGTGGCTGGGTAACCATATCTGAACCAATTGTCGTACTTACGCCCTGACCTAACACCACGGCTCCAATAATCAATAGGCTGGCTCCCAAAATAACGGAGCCCCTCAGTGAAAGCACTTTAGCACCGACCAAATTGGCCATGGTGCTATCGTTTGCTCCAATAGCAAAGGCTACAATACTCGCCAGAATTAGTAAGACAAAGACGGGTAGGAGTAGTGCAACCAATTGCAAGAGGTTCGGGTCTCCGATTTTGTGGTGGTATTGACAGGTACTAGTAAACCAACGACTCTATATAAATTATATAATATACTTGTTCTATAGAAACCATTTATTAAGTTTCTCCCACGCGCAAAGAAATCAACAACCACTCATCAAATGGAAATGCTATGTTTTCGCACCCAAATGAAAATCGGATAACTCCCAAGACCCACTCTCTCTATAATCTTCAAGCCACAGGAATTGGCTTCTTCTATTCCATTTATTGAGCTTCAAACGAAGACAGCTAGTTATATTAGATACTCATAACCCATTTGTGGTTAGTAGTCTACAAATTCTAATTGTAGACCAGGTTCCTAGGAGGTCACAATTGTGACGAAATCAATGGAAGCTCCTGTTTATGGATATCGCTGGATTGTTTTGTTAGTGTTTATGTTCATCGCGGCAGTGACCCAAATCCTATGGATCACCTTTGCCCCAATTTCATCGCTAGTTGCCAGCCTCTATGCTGTGACAGAACTCGATATAGCCCTACTTTCACTGATTTTCATGGTCGTCTACATACCGGTCTCAATTCCTTCAGCGTATCTCATTGACAGTAAGGGCTTTCGGTACGCCGCTGGTGTCGGCGCAATCATCACGGCAGTCTTTGCCGTGTGTCGTGTATTTGCACCCAACTATCTCCTTTTGCTAATTTTTTCAGCCGGCATCGCTATTGGACAACCCTTTGTCTTTAACAGCCCCACCAAAATTGCTCGACGCTGGTTTCCGGCTGATGAACGTGGCCTTGCCACTGGGTTAGGAACCATGGCTATCTTTCTTGGAATCATGCTCGGCCTCTTAGTCACCCCCTTTGCCGTTGTAGGCATCGGATTCTTCTACACAATGTTAAGCTACGCGGTTGTTGCCGTCATCGCTGCCATTCTATTCCTAATTATCGCCAAGGAACGTCCTCCTTCTCCTCCCGAATCCGACGAACCTGAAGAAGAAAAAATGACCACTGGTCTGCGACGCATCATCGGAATTAAACAATTCATTATCCTTGAAGTCTTATTCTTCGTGGGTATGGGTATCTTTAACGGTGTAGCCACATGGATTGAACAAATACTTGCGGGACGTGTTGTTGATATCACTCAAGCTGGAATAGTCGGCGCCATCATGATCCTTGGCGGAATCATTGGGGCTGTGATTATTCCCACATTATCTGATAAATACCAACGCCGCAAACCCTTCATCATCCTCTCGCTCCTGCTAGCCGCCCCCTTCACCTTTCTGCTCGCCTATCATCCCGATTACACCGTACTACTCGCTTCCTCCTTCTTACTAGGCTTCTTCCTCATGCCCGCATTACCCTTAGGCCTGCAAACGGGAGCCGAAATGACACAACCCATTCCCGAAGGCACCTCGGCTGGAATTTTAATGATTTTCGGACAGGCTGGCGGTATTGTACTTATCCTCGCAATGGACCTTGCAAGTTCGCTATTCCTCTCCTTCTTCTGGGCCATGGTACTCCTCGTCGCCCTCGACATCCTCGCACTACTGATTTCATTACTCCTCATTGAAACGGCAAAAAGCTCTCAACAATCGTGACTGATTTCAGTCTATTTGACGAAGTCTTTCTGTTATTTATAGAGAATTTTCAACCAAGTCTGCTAATTCCTTTAGAAGACAAATTTCAGCTGACAAAATGGTTTACAAGATCCTAAAAACAAACGTGCGGTTATGTCTTTGAAATTCATATCGAAGTGCAAATAATCCATCACCGGGTGGAAGAGCTAGCAAAGTTTTTTTATCAACTCAGGATTACAATAGCTGAAACCCATATTTTAAGGGGTCTTCAGAATCGACAATAAACTGATTGAATCCTGTCACATACGCTGATCCTTTAATCTCAGGGATAATGGCTTCAATTTGCCCAACTTTGGTAACTGCGACAATTTTACCTTCAAATAGGGTCTCGATGATGCTTTCGCAAATGAATGGTTCATCTAGACCGATTTGTCCTCGTGCATACATAGCGGCGAGTCTGGCACTGGTTCCTGTCCCACAAGGTGACCGGTCAACCTGCCCATTACCAAAAATTACCACGTTTCGAGCCTGGGCCTGTGGATTCTTAGGTTTTCCATAAATCCCAGTCAATCCGACACTCGTAATATGCTTAGCAATAGGATGCTGAACCTTGATTTTCGCATTGATGGCATCTCTTATCATGAGCCCTGTAGCAATTAATTCATCGAGATTTCCTTTCTCCACTTCAAGCTGTAACGCCGAAGCCTCAACGAATGCGAAGAAGTTCCCACCAAAGGCAATATCGACTGTAACCTCCCCGATTCCAGGAAGTTCAAGCACAACATCTTTGGTAAAGAGAAAGGAGGCGACATTCCGCAACGTTACACTTCGAATTTGCCCCATTTCAATATGTATTTTTACATGAATAAGACCTGCAGGAGTATCAAAAGATAAATGCGTATAAGGTTCCTTCTTAGCAAACATTCCCTGTTCTAATACCGCCGTAGCCACTCCAATCGTCCCATGTCCACACATATTCAAATATCCTCCACCATCGAAAAAAAGTAAACCGAAATGAGCATCCCGGCTCACCGGAGGTGTCAAAAGCGCACCACACATAGCTCGGTGACCACGGGGTTCATGCATCAACAAGGTACGTATACTATCTAATTCCCGAGCAAAGAATCTCTGTTTTTCCACCATAGTTTTTCCCGGAATCGACCCTAACCCCTCTAGAATAAATCGCACCGGTTCACCCGCAGTATGTAAATCCACTGTCGAAATAGTCTTTTCAATAACCATCAAGTACCCTCCTACAATCAATTCATACCAATAATCTGTAGTCCTATGGCATTTGTATTTCTATCTAGTGAATCGTTAACAGATTTCCATAGGTAAAATTAAGGAAATACTCAAGCACTATTCAAAATGATGCAGAGCTGTCTGAAAAACGGTCTCCTCTACATAAAAGGGGGGAATTTTCCTCCATAAACACACGTAATTAGTCTTCTTAGAAACATGGAGTGAGCTCATATCTGCCTCCTCCTCTCGAAGTTCCAATAACGCTAATTCTAGCAATGATACAACATTGTAACATATGGGCTAATTCGCTCTACACAAAGTTTAATCCAATTTGAGAAAATTTATATTACAAAATTCGGTAGGAAATAATAGCCAAGGGAGGGAATAAAACCAATGTCGGAAGAAGATACGGTTAAAACGTTGGTCCTTGCTGGAATAATTCTCCAAATCTTTTTCGTTATAAACGGCTTCCTCGGTGTCCTCTTTTTTCCACTAATGTTAGAAATAACAATAGCTGTACTACCAACACCTCCAACAACTGAGGTACTAGCCTTCCTCACCATCTTCATACACTTTCTAATCGGTCTGTATATGGTTCATGGAATCCTTGGAATCATCTACATATTTCTCTGGTTCCACTGGCGACGTGATCCCAGCGCCCATAGAACTGGCCTCCTCGTCACAGGCGCCCTCGGTTTAGTGTTCGGAGGGTTGATACCAGGGTTGATCGTACTCATTGCAAGCAGGATGATACCTCGAGAAGTGAAAACATAGCGCGCCTTAGCGCCTTGGACTCCTTAGTACGCTAAGTTATTCCAGATTAAGCGAATCCTAACAACACGTGACTCTCAAGCTCTAAGGTCAAAGGAAAATCTTGACTCAAGATATAAGTGAGGAATTGCACATTCGAATTCTAGGGGACTGACTCTTAACACTCAGACTTTCCTTGCCCGATTTAGGCTGAACTGGTCCTCTAAGATTTGCGCCTTCGTTTACGAGGTTTGCTGCGGCGGCGTCTGATTACGATGATAACCACGACGATAATCACAACGATGATAATTACACCTACGATAAGGAAGAGGATCTCTAAGGGAAACGGTGGCAACGCCAATTCCTCGGTGACCTGAATCAACCATGCATCAGCTAGCCCCGCACCGAAACTACTCGTTTCTCCCAAGACCACCAAATCGCCAGAACTCGTTTCAATAACCGCCCAACCTTCCTCATCATCAGCACCACCGTAAGCTTGATTCCAAGTAGCAATTCCATCAGCATTCGTGCGGATCAACCACAAATCTGCACCTCCCGCCCCCTGGCTTTCGGTTTCACCAGTGATGAGGTAGCCACCGCTGCTCATTTCGATAACAGCCATCCCTCCATCTGCATCAGCACCACCAAAGGTCTGGTTCCAAAGACTATTTCCATTAGCATCGGTACGGATTAACCATACATCACTTGACCCTACACCATAACTAAAGGTATCTCCAGTCAACACAAAGCCACCGGTGCTCACCTCAGCAATGGATGCTGCTTCATCAAGACCTGTACCACCATAGGTGCGACTCCACACCAAATTGCCATCAGCATCGGTTCGAATCAAATAAAAATCATAAAAGCCGGCACCAAAGCTTGATGTTTGTCCAATAATGGCAAAGCCGCCGGTACTTAGTTCTACCATACCTCTGCCTACATCAATGTTAGTCCCACCGAAGGTGTGGTTCCAGAGGTGATTTCCATAGCTATCGGTGCGTACTAACCAGACATCAAACGATCCAGCACCAAGGCTAGCCGTACGCCCTGAAAAAACAAAGCCGCCAGTACTCAATTCGACGACGGTCCAGCCCCATTCATCATACAGTCCGCCATAGGTCTGATTCCACAGGTGATTTCCGTTCGTATCAACCCGAATTAACCAGGCATCAAAATCACCGGCACCAAAGCTTTCTGTTTCCCCTACAATGAGAAACCCACCACTGCTAACTTCTATGATGCCCCAACCAATATCGCGATCGACACCACCAAAGGTATGACTGGATTGTGGATTGCCGGATTCATCAGTAAGAATTAACCACACATCTGAATCGCCCGCACCAGAACTCTGCGTATACCCCACAGCGGCAAAGCCTCCTGTACTTACCTCAATTACCGAACATCCCCAGTCCATATTCGCCCCACCAAACGTCCAGTTCCATACGGACGACACCGAATCTGCCGCTATAACCGCTTCTGCCTTCGTTACTCCCGTTGCCGACAGCTCACAGCCTATGCCTGAAGCCATATATAACGTAGGTAACGGAATCATCAAAGAAACAGATAAACTCACCATTATCAACACGGGAATTGATATCGAATATCTCATTGCTTGAAACCAACTCCTTGCTAAAACAGATAATCCTACCAACTTACTAAAAAATCTAGCAAAGAAGTCGAAAACAGCGTAATAGCAAACCATTTTTTCCGTCATTTATAATGAATCACATATGTGGCTTCGACATCCCTTACAGTAGCGAATAACGCCTCGAAAATAAATGCACCAACACTTAACGAATACAAAGTAAATATCCTTTTATAGAATCTACTCTGCTAGCAGCCAATTAGGGGAGTCTATGGGTAATAATCTGTAGGTTCTCAAGCACAAATTGGAGGTAAAAACGACATGCATGTCATGGTACTTACCGAGTTTCCGCCCCACAAGGCTGCAGAGGTGGCCAAGACATACATCAAAAGGGAGTATCCTAAAACACCCACGTTTGTTAAACAGTTATACTTAGTCGTAAACACAGCACATAATATCAAAGGCTATCAGCTCTTTAAAATCGAAGATGCCAAAATCAAAGAAGGTCTTGCCTACCTTAACCAGGTTCAAGCGGAATTTATCTCAATCGAAGGATACAAGCTGCGCATTGAAGTAGTACTGACCCCTGAAGAAGCCTTACCACTTTACGGGTTCAAAACAACCTAAAAACTTCCTTCTTCTAAAAGTAATGCCATCTTGGCATTACTTTCTTTTTTTAAAAACACAAAACTAATTTGATTTTCTATATGTGAAACAATTCTTTATTGAGAAGAAACGACAGGTATGTCTTCGAACCTAAGGAAAAAAAAGCGAATAACACACATGAAAACAATCTTCTCGAACCTTATAAAACATCAGAGTTGATCTACAGAGTTTTAACATTCAGAAAAACTTAGCTGGAGGTCGGGGTATTTCATGATCCTTTTTTAAAGCACACCGTTAGAGTTAGTTATGCTTAACTTTTTGGTCATAAATTTGGGATAAGGTATTTAGGTTTTGGAAACTTATTTGGGGGTTGGCTGGTTGGTTGTGTGAAGATAGGAGGAAATATTCTAGCTGCCATTGGGAATACTTCATTGGTGCAGTTGCAGCAAGTGGTTCCGCAGAAGCATGGTCGTGTGCTTGTGAAGTTGGAGTGGGAAAACCCTACAGGGAGCATGAAAGATCGTATGGCACAAGCAATGATTGATAAAGCCGAACAAGATGGTCGGTTGGAACCGGGTGGAACCGTAGTTGAATATACGGGGGGGAGTACAGGCACATCGCTGGCATTTATTTGTGCAGCGAAAGGGTATCGACTTCAGATAGTCTCTTCGGATGCCTTTAGTCGCGATAAACTGGATCACATGCAGGCTTTAGGTGCTGAAGTTACAGTTATTCCGAGTCATGGGCATGGGATAACCAAGGAATTAATTGACGCAATGATTGAAAAGGCGCGTAAAATTAGTGAAGCACCAGAGAAATTCTGGACAAATCAACTGCATAACCAAGACCAGATTTCTGGATATTTTGCCCTCGGTGAAGAAATTTGGGAGCAAACAGAGGGAGCGGTTGATGCCTTTGTACAAGTCGTTGGGACAGCGGGATCTCTCATGGGAACCGCGATGGTGTTGAAGAAGCGAAATCCAAATGTGAAAATAGTGGCGGTTGAGCCTAAAGAATCACCTGTTTTGTCTGGTGGGAGCAGAGGGGCTCATGGTATCGATGGAATTGGTATTGGGTTTATACCTCCTTTGTGGAATTCCAGTTTGATTGACGAGATAATACGAGTTTCCACACAGGAAGCCAAAGTAATGGCTCAGCGTTTAGCGCGAGAGGAAGGACTCTTCGCGGGCACTTCATCAGGTGCTAATGTGGTAGCAGCCATTAGGATCGCGAAAGCATTAGGACCGAAGGCCACAGTAGTCACA
Organism: archaeon; assembly: GCA_016550425.1. Next base: position 35,161 of record JABXGS010000164.1, on the reverse strand, counting down.
TTGCTAAATGATTCAGGGCTAAAATACTTGAGTACAGACCTTTACAAAACAGGGTAGTCCTTTGCTAGTCAAAAACTCTCTTGAGTGGTGCGTTATCCTGTTCATCACTCTTGTCAACGTTTTCATCTATCTAGCATATGATGGGAAACAAATCTATCTTTCACATCGTTGAGAAATTTTAAACGTCAGAGAAAATATCAAAAATCATTTTCAGAATAGAGAAAGTCAATTAAAACGCAAAATCCCAATAATAGAGCACATATAGCGGAGGTTCCCGTTTTTGCTCTCATTCAATATATCTGATTGCCCAGAGCCCCGTCAAGGAAAATCTGCTCCAATCCAAAAAGGGCTCATTCCTACCCTTCAAGATGGCGGATTAGATTTATGTGGTGAAGGACTTGGTTTCGGGGCACCAATTCTTCAATATCGCCGTGATTTCTATTTTCCTGGCACTTCAACTGTTTCACACGGAGAAGAAACCAAGAAGAACTACTGGATAAAGAAATTTAGCTTTAATTTAATTGAACGAAAGCAACCCACTTCTAGTAATTCAGTCAAGGCGTTTTCATGGATACTCCCTCGTGCACATAATCAAATATACAAGATGAAAACAGGTCGGCAATTCCTCAAATTCATCACTTGGTTTTCTCGATGGGACTTCCCGAGACGTGGAACGCAATTTGCGCCTCAATTTTTCATTCCCGTGAAGAGTCGGGGAGAGAGTCAATCCCAGTATTTCATCACCAAGGAGGATCAAAAATTAGTGATTAAATTAAGTTTCGATACTATAGTACGAAATACGCTTCAATCCATTTACATCGCCAACGAACTTGGAGGACACCATTTTACCCAATATTATGATGCGTCCGGAACCTATCTCGACCAAAAACAGATTGAACCGTGGGCTAAGATCAAGGGTTCATGGGCTGCTTTTTATGCGCCCCGACTCAACTTTGGGTTCCGCGTCGAAATACCAGCGGAAGGGCGGGCGTATCGAGGACGAGAAGTCCTTGAAGAGCCTGAAATCTTTTGGTCGGGTATAATTCTGCAATTACCCAAATCAACGAGAATATGCAAATACGAGGTTCAATTTGGAACCTTGCAGCGGATTATGGAGGGTCAGTAGCGGTGACTGACGTTGTGCTCGTCTATCCTTATTTCAACGAAGAATTAGACCGCTCGATTTTCCGGTATCCTCCCTTAGGTCTCGGCTATCTCGCTTCAATTCTTCGCACCGCTGGTTTTTCCGTTGATCTTGTCGATTGTACTTTCCTACAATTTGACATCGCATTACGGCGAATTGAACAACTTAAACCCCGAATTCTGGGAATTTACTCGATGGTCACTATCAACCACCATGCAATTATGATTGCCCGAAAATTCCAATCCAGCGTCGAACTTTTAGTAGCTGGTGGTCCTCTCCCCTCGCTAGTACCAGAAGAATTCCTGGATATCTTTGATGTTGTAGTATTAGGAGAAGGAGAAGAAACCGTCTTGGAATTAGTTCGGCGTCATTTCCAACATACTTCTTGGGCGCGTACGAGTGGAATTGCTTATAAAGGAAATGGTGGTCGAATTAAAGTCAATCCTCGGCGGCGATTTATCAAACCGCTCGATTCGATTCCTCTTCCTGCTCGCGATTTGTTTCCCAATTCTCAGTATCAATGGTATTGGCGCACATTCCATCATTATACTGCGTCTAGTATGATTTCCACTCGGGGATGCCCGTACCTGTGTGATTTTTGCAGTAACCCTGTTTTTGGCCAAAGTTATCGAGAACGTTCTGCAAAAAATGTGGTTGAAGAAATGGTCCAGATTCGCAATTTGGGGTATGACCGTGTTTTCTTCACTGATGATTGTTTTACACAAAACCCACACCGTGTTGTCGAAATCTGCGATATCCTGATTCGCAATAAACAGAATATTGAGTGGATGTGTCTGAGTCGCGCTGATCATCTCTCTAAAACACTAGCAACACAGATGCGCAAAGCAGGATGTCGTCGTATCTTCTTTGGTATTGAATCAGGCAATCAACGCATTCTAAACATCATCGGAAAACGAATAACCCTCGAGCAAGCCCGTCGTGCTGTAGAAAATGCCCAACAAGCAGGCATTGAAACCGGCGGATTCTTCATTCTAGGTTATCCTGGAGAAACAAACGAGACCCTCCTCGATACACTCGATTTCTCATCAAAACTCCCTCTTGATTATCTGTCGTATTCCTTTCCTTACCCGATTTTTGGTACCGGATTATACTCTCGAGTGCAAAACCACATAACTGAACCAGATTGGCGAAAACAACGCGGATCTGCGAACCGCCATGACCTTCTTTTTAAAGGCGCGTTTTCGGAGAACAAACTACGTCTCGCCATGTATGCTGGTTTAGTTCAACATCGCCTTCGGAAAAATAGCGCTCTAGGAAAAGCAACTGCCAAAGTAGCAGAGCGCTTCTCAAGTTACGCTCTAAAGCTGATAAGATGAAAAACATAGCTTTAACTGCTATGCGAACCTAAGAACTCTTGGTGATTCAAATGGTGCTCTTTGGTTCAACAGCACAATTAATTTTTGATATAAATCTAATAATCCAAATCGTTCTCATATTTCTCTTGACCATCGGTGTTTTTCAAAAGCGAACTTTGAAGTATCATGGTACCATCATGGGCATAGCCACACTGTCGATGCTGGTTACGGTGCTCCTCATTATGGGGCCATCATTAGCCACCAACTTATCTATCCTTATACTATTTCCCACAAGCATGGGCTCACTAGTAACACTAGTTCATGTATTCTTTGGCTCCATAGCGCTAATCATTGGTCTCATCTTTACGATTCGATTTCTATACTTTGCTACGAGCAAAAAACCCCTAGTCTGTGGAACGCGTACCCATATGCGAATTCAAATCACAATCTGGTTCTTAGCATTCCTTTTCGGTTTAGCATTCTTTGTCTACTTTTATGTGATCTAGCAACAATTCAAAGATTCTACAAATTTAACCCTAATTTGGCGAATTCATGCCTAGTCATTATCTAAGGTATAGACCTAATTATGTGAAACAAATCATAAATGTATAACAGAGCTGTCATTGTCCAACGCTGCTATGCGTATTAAGACTATGTGGTTTCTTTCGCCTTTGTATAACAATTACTAGTACAATCATCACGACACTTATGACAACTCCAATAGCAACAAAGATAATCCATGGTGATGTATCACGCGGTTGCAACTCATTTTTAACAGTTACTAGAATCGAGGTTTCTGCTGTGTTGCCTACCATGTCATATGCGATTGCTTTTAGTGTATAGTTTCCATCTGGTACAGTCGTTGTATTCCAAACCCAATTTGCATCAACAGTCGACGTATTGAATACCAGAGAATCATTGAGATAGATTTCTATGTGACTGATGCCAAAAGCGTCCTCTCCATGCACCGTAACATTATAGGTCCCATTCAGTATTGCTCCAGCGTCGGGGCATAGAAAAGAAACAGTCGGAGGGGTCTCATCGAAGGCAAAGGAGTAGAGGAATGACTGATACACTGCCTCTGCGGTATCATTAACTTCGATGTAGTAGTAGTAGCGCTGTTGATCAGCCAATGGACCCATGTCAACAGCATATTGGTCACCATCCACTAAGCCCATACTGGCTGACGTATAGGTATTCTCTGTGCTGAGACGATATTTGCAAGTGACTGAAGCGATTGGTGCGCCTGGGGTAACAGTAGCAGTTATTGATACAGTAAGGGGGTGAGACAATTCATGAGTGATTGCGGAAACTTTAGGGCGAGGGCTGAGCGAAGACGTTGTGGTGAAGGTATCGATTGTTGTGTTGGATATGTCAATTACTGTATAGACGACCTCGTCTCCATTCACGTCAACTCGAATAAAATGACATGCTTTTTCAAACACTTCGGTGGCAAAAGTGTTAAAGAGCCGGGCATTGTATAAGGGCGCGCCACCTCCCCCTGTGGTAATTTGAGGAATGGTTCCAACCTGTAACCGATAATAGAAGTGTTCGTGTGATACAAAGACAGCCTCGACATTACACTCTTCAAAGAGCTGCCACAGTTCATCACGAAAGGTAACGTTGTAGTCCACACAGTTGCCGATGTGAGGACCTGTAGGGAAAAAGGGTAAATGACAAATGACAAAGCGGTGTTTGGCTGTCGTAGCGGCTAAATCGTTCTTTAGCCATATTATCTGAGGATCAATAACAATATGGTCAAGATCGATTTCGTAGGGATTAACAATTACGAAGTGTGCGTTTCCATAATCAAAAGAATAGTAGGCACCTCTTTCCTCGTTTGGCCATTCAAACCATTTTGCCATATTGTTGGTTTCTGGCTGGTCATGATTCCCCATTACCACCCAATACGAAGCGTTACAATGGATACGATCAGTTTCAGCCGCATATTTTGGCCACGCTGCAGCATCAGTACCAAAAATGTGATCCCCCCCAGAAATTACGAACTGGGGATGATGAGTAATCATCACATCGATAAGTTGACCTAATTCCTCTGGGGGGTCTATTCCATTAACAGGACGGTGGTCACCATAGATAAGGAAAGTGAAGGGTTCATCACCAGTAGGGGCAGTCGTAAATTCACAGATGGCACTCCACTCGGTTCCATCACCAACACGATAATAGTACCGCGTATTCGGAAGAAGCCCCGAACTGACCACAACGCGATGATGCGTGACCAGCGTAGAATTAAGAGTGGTTTCAGTATAAGAGCTAAAAGTAGGATCTGTAGAATATCTAACTTGGGTCTGAGTGGGGGTGGCTGTATCCCAAACAAGGGTGACACTACTTGAATTAAGGAGATTGACCGTAGGGCCTCGTGTAAATTCTAAAGGCGTGGCTGTTGAAATAAGATAATTTCCATAATCTACTCGAATTCCGACGAGGCTAATAATCACAACAAGTAGAATCCCAGAGCGAAGATGACGCATAAAGGAACTCCCTCCAATTCATTGTAGCACTTTCCTTGCAAGGCTTTTATTTGTTACTTTTTTAAAAAGAAATTATGTGGAAAGTGAATGATGTGAAACAAATCATCTCCATGACATATGCAAGAATTGTATATTCGTCTTCGAAATCGAATAGGAGGGCAGATATTGAAAAGAAAACAGCTTACTAAAACCTTACAAATCAGCTAATAAAAGAGCAAGTTCTCCGTAGAATCATATATCAGAAATTTTAGGAATCAGATGGGCTCAAGATTATCAAACAAGACACGAAAATTTGTTGTAGCTGACTTTGATCAGAAGCTGGTAATATGATATACGAAGAAATACTTCAAAAGCTCAAGTCCATGCGGAACGAGGAGAACAGGCAAGGCATGGCCCGCTTTGGCATCAATATTGAGAGAGCCCTTGGCATATCAATCTACAATCTAATGCCGATCGCAAAGGAGATTGGCAGAAACCACAAGTTGGCTCTGAAACTTTGGGGCTCCGGAATTCATGAGGCACGGATACTTGCTGGATATATTGATGACCCGGAGCTGGTCACAGAGGAGCAGATGGAAGAATGGGTTCTTGATTTCAACTCATGGGACATCTGCGATCAGGTATGCACCAACTTGTTTGACAGAACAGAATTTGCTCGCAAAAAAGTGCATGAATGGAGCAAGCGGGAAGAGGAATTTGTCAAAAGGGCCGCGTTCACCATAATAGCTGGACTAGCAGTTCATGATAAAAAAGCCAAAGACGTGGATTTTGAGCCGTTCTTTGAAGTCATCAAGCGTGAATCCTACGATGAAAGAAACTTTGTAAAGAAGGCTATCAATTGGGCTCTAAGGAACATTGGAAAACGAAACTTGGCGTTAAATAGAAGGGCGATTCAGCTAGCTGAACAAATTGGGAGGATGAATTCACGAGCTAGCCGCTGGATTGCCACAAATGCCTTAAGAGAACTTAAGAGTGAAAAAGTTAAGAAACGGCTCAGACAGAAAAAATAAGTTAAAATTATAACCAATATTCACAGATTCAAGAGCAATTAACTAGCATTTAGCAGCTTAAAGAAAGATATTATCAAAGCTAATACTTTGAAGTGAACCAAATCTTGGACATCTCTTATTAGAACTGCTCATGGGTTTTAGAAAGTAATTCAAATATTCTTATAATGCTTTTAAAAATCGGCTGCTCCAGAATAATCTAAATCTATTCATTATTAGACTTTGAGTTCAAAATCGCTTCTTTATGTACGAGTTGATGTGTTGGTGATTGGGAGTAATACTGTCGTACGAAATATGCTAGCAGTACGGCTAGTGCAACCAAGTATGCCGTTATCTCAAGAAGTGAAGGGTTGCCATTATACCCCACCAATCCTTTCAACACCATTCCAATTGGACTATTCTCGGATAGCAAGAAGTTGATATCCCACACGTGTTCAATGAGAACCGGAAAGACTCCAGCTTCCTGTAATTCATGGGTGCCATAAGCAATCATCCCCGCAGCAAAAAGGATGAGAAATAGACTGGTAATCCGAAAGAACGTTCGGAGACTGAACCGTTTTGTACCTACGAAATAAAGGTAGGCAATTCCTATCGCGACGGCAAAGCCCAACAGGGCCCCAACCCAGATCGTGCCTTCACTAATGGGGAGAACCGTTAAAAATAGGACTGTTTCAACTCCTTCGCGAAGTACCGCAATAAAGACAATGAAGAAAATTCCTAGCGTCGCGGTCATCGTTGCCGCAGTTTTCTGTTCGAGTTCCATTTGAAGGCTGGGGCCTTTTTGCTCCATCCACACTATCATCGAAATTAGCAAACCTGCCGCAATCAACGTAGTAACTCCTTCAAAGATTTCAGCACTAGGTCCGCTAAATCCTCCTGCAACCCACTGAAATCCAAAGGCAAATGCAATGCTAACAATAATTGCAGCTCCTACTCCTACAAACACTTGCCAATAACGATGAGTACCACCGGTTTTAGCAAGAAACGCTAGAACTATGCCCACAATTAAAGCGGCTTCAAGCCCTTCACGAAGAGCAATAACAAACCCAACAATCATACTTTCTGCCTCCTTCCGCGCTAGCTGTACTATTTTTTAGGCACGCCTAAAGCTGAAAAAGTTAGGCAGGTCAAAATATAAAACTTCTTAACTCACCAAACGGCAACACGTTACCTCAGACAGATGCCAACTTCATAATCTTATTAAACATTAACTTGGAACACGCTAGTGGAGAAGGATCATGGATGGTAATCCAGATAATATCTTAAAAAAAAGCCAACGCTATACCAGAATACTCGTTGCCTCAGGAATCCTTATCATCTTTTTTGGTGTCATATTCTGGGTTATTGGTATAATCCAGAAACAAATACTCGAAACCGTACACCCAGGACTAATTATCGACGTTTTCCCACCTATTGGAATATTAATTATTGGTCTTGTCATTTGTATAATTGGAATTTCAATACGAAATAGTGAATTGCCATAGAACTAATGTTAGCGAGTATCAAACCCCAATTAGAGTTACCATGTGGTTTGGAAACTGATAGCAGGATGAATATTTGTTAGTGAATCTGAAATCAGTCTAATACTTCATGTCGATGGTGGAGAAGCTTTTCAGCAAACGAATATGCCTCAAAACGATTAACATCCTTTTTACTAACAATACCTTTAACTTGCCCCTTTTCATCAACAATAACTAATCGGCTTACTTTAGATTTCAAAAGAGCCTTTTCCGCTTCTTCTAATCCAGCATCTTCAGGGATTGTCTGAACCGGGTGCGCCATAACATCCTTGGCCGACAGTGTCAACGGGTTCCGATTTTTAGCAATTAGTCTAAATATGATCCCATCGGTTACAATTCCCACCGGTTTTCCTCTCTCTACGATTACAATACTGCTAATCCAATTGTCTACCATACTCTTGGCTATCATTGATAGGGGGTCATCTGGCTTTCCTGAAACCACTTTTTTTCTTGCGACTTCAATAATATGTTTGGAAGTATGCACTCATTTTCACCAGGTATCGTTTCGGCCTTTGGGCAATCGAACATCAGCTTGAACGACGCCATCATCCGCACGTTGTGCCGTAAAAGCCTTTCGCAAATATATACATATTATACAATATGTGATTGAATAGTCTACAGCAATTCAAAAGAATACACGCAAATTTAATTTTCGGATAGGCATATTATTCGAGTCCCCCCTGCAAGGAAACTGTGCACTTGTTGAAAAACGATTTGCCCATAGACAAAGCAAGAGGAGAGGGCGAAAAGCAAGACGATCATATATTGCTTCACTCGGCTTCTGTGTCTGGTTCCGAAGAAGGATGTGATTAGTTGGTAATATTGGGCTAGAGCCGCTTTTCCTTTCTCAGTGGTCTTAAATTCAAAAATACCCACGGTGGGCTCACTTACCTGCTCAAGAAGCTCTCCCCTTGTGAGACTACTCAATGCTTCTTTAGCGGCCGCTGTGTTGAGACCAACTTTGCGCATGAGCCAACTTTGCGTTCGCGGGGTTCGAAGACACGCTTCTAATAATGCTGACCATATCTCGAATTTCCCTCGACGAGTTGCCCTATAACTGGTTCTATCAGAGGAATCTGGTGTTATCGGCATCAAGCATCCCTCTGGGTACTGTTCGCGTTTTGCTGGATTGTTAACTCAAGATTTGCCTGCCAAGTGGTGAGGCTTTCATAAAGATTCAGCCAGCGGCTAACATATTGTCGCCACCTAAGGAAAATTCCAAGTCGAATCACCATAATAGCAAAGTTGAACCAGAGAAATGGAATAATTGGTGTAAGAAGAAGGCTGGGGATAATATACGGGTGTCTGATGAAGAAACTGGCAAAACTAAAGATAATGATTCCAAGGATCGCTCCTTCTATGATCGGGGCCATCTTCAGGTTTCGAATTATATTGTGGACTCGCTCTTGTTCTTGCTGAGCAGAATTGGGCGTCGATGTTATAGTAGGGAGAAGAACTGGAAAAAGGAGATTCATATACGTAGTGAAATCTTCAGCAGTCCTTGAGGCATTGAAATCCACTTTTGCATCATCCAAGAAGCGTTTTGCAGATCGCATATAAACAAAAAATGCCTTCCCCCAATATCCAAAAATAAAAACAGTAAGTGGTATTCCAATCCACATTGGCGCAGTTATTAGGAGAAACCACTGAAAAGATTCCGCAATCACTGCTGCGAAGAAGACTACCCAGAGAAACCAGAGAGGAACCATCAATAGCGAGGCAAAGAAGTTAATTACGAAAAGGCGGTGGCTCTGATACAACCGTGGTAACAGCTCTCTCTGACTACTCAGTACACCGTTTGCACTGAATTCCGCCTGTTTCAATCCACGCGTTCACCTTCCATCAACCATCAGCTTTATTCTGAAATCCATTTCAGTCATTGACCAGTATACCCCTGAAGACAATGAACCAGTATGAAAGTTGGTGGCTAGTTCAGCGTCTACAGGAGTTGCTGCTTGTATAAAGTTACTTTGTTTCTCCTTATTCTAATTAAGTATCAGGTCGACCGAGCCTTCGAGTTCCTACCAACACAAGTAGTGTACCGAGTACCAGCAGAAATGCTGTTGTGATTATTGTTCGACCGACTGCGGCACTCAAGAAACCCATTGTCACAAGAAGAGTATCAAGGGAGACGCCGATGAAGAACCTTATGATGATACTGAAGATCAAGGGACTGGCCATAGTAACGAATAAGCAGGTCATATTTGCTATCATCATATTCTTAGCATGTATTGGTGATTTCATGTCCTCATAGTTCGGATTCAAGGCTGTGATTCCTGTGCCAAACAATGCTGCGCCGCACACCATGGCGTAGCCATACCCAAAAAGCCAGAAGAATTGGAATAACTCCAATCCCATCGTGATGGTTAATATCATTGTGGGAATAAGACTGATTGGTAAGGCAATGAGGAATGCTATTACCAGTCGAGCCTTAACAAACCGTGACGTCCCCCGTGGAACTGCTTGGATCATCCAAAGCTGATCCTTACTTTCGAGAAACGAAGAGCCAGAAAAAGCCATGATGCCCATCATTGCCAGGCCCAAACCCGTTATTGGTAGAAGAGAGTCTAATGTTATCGGAGAATAGTGTCCGTATACAAGAATCACAAGAAACGGCAGGATTACTGATAGGGTAAGTGCTATCGCGATTTTAGAGAGGTTCTGAACTTGTCGGAAGAAGGTCTTGAAACTGGTCACTACTAGGGCCCCGAAGGAGCTAGGAATGATTTTTCGGAGACCCCGTAGAAGGATGTTTTCACGCTTTACAGTTTTCACCGTTTCGCTTCGCGCCCCTATCCTGTATGTAAAGAGACGTTCAGCGGATAGGAGACCAATACCAATACACACCACACCGAAAACCACTACGAGTAGCCCATTTGTTAACAAATCGAATTGCAGGACATTCTGAAAGTGCGCTATTTGTGAAGCTGTAAGGTTAATACCATTGAAGGTGATAGCAAGCCAGCTAACGAGGTCAGCGCTCCAGGTGAAAGGGAACACCAAGAAGATGTTTAGCCCTAAGATCACGGAGAACTGCGTGGCGAAGAGCTGTAGACCCAGTACTGGAATAATCGCTATCAAACCCATTAGCAGGGCGAGGGCTTTGGCGATATCGTTACCGCGTGAGGAATCACCTAGTTTTGCTTGAAGAGCTGCACAAATGATGTTGGACAGCCAAACAATTGTCAGAATCATCAGTGTAAGGGTTGTATAAATTAGTAGCTGCCCTAGAAGCGAGACCTGCAGGGCAAGTAGAAAAGGCGAGAGTAAGAGTGGTGCCAAAACAAGGACATACAACGTATAGTTCGGTATCTTTCCAAGAAAGGTTCCAATAAGGATATCACGGGTTTTGACATTACTAGCAAGGAGAATCTCCCATTGTCCAATCTTAATCTCTGCTAGTGCCTGACTCAAGGGGAGGATAAGGAGGAACATCCAAAGTAATAGCATCACTGCCCGCATCAGCCCCGGAAACATGACTTGGAGTATTACACGAATCGGAGTTATAGGCATAAGGACCTCCATCACGATCCCCACTACCAAAGGGGCAAAATAAACTGCCCAGAGCAATCCAAGGCTGAGTACTAGGCCCAGGAAGAGGTTCCGGTGACCTTTGAATCTTGCAGTTAAGACGAAGAATTCCGCCTTAGCGATCTGAAGCCATTTGCGCACCATCTCTGCTACCTCCATGTAAGTAAGGTTTGGCGGTCGACCTTGCCACCAATGATTTTGAGATATGCTTCTTCAAGATCTCTCGTTTTTGTTGATTCAATGATTTGTTGGGGCGAATCAACGATCACTAATTGCCCTTCATTGATAATACCAATCACATCACACACGTCCTCAGCGAAGCTGGTAATGTGCGTGCAGATGAAAAAGCTCGTTTCAGTTTCCTCGGCTAGAATGAGTATCAACTCCTTTACTAGAGCTGAAGCCGCGGGGTCGAGACGTGATGTCGGTTCATCTAAAAACACGAGTTGCGGATCATGCAGTAACGTCGAAGCCATGAGAACCTTCTGCTTCATCCCAGACGAATATGACTCGAGTAAATCATCTTGGCGCCCTTCCAGTCCCAGAATAGCAAGAAGGCGGTCAATCCGCTTATGAAGCGAGTCTCCATTGCGACCATTCAATGCTCCAATAAACTCGAGGAATTCCACAGCAGAAAGCTTGGAGTAGAGGCCAGGCGTTTCGGGCAGAAGGCCTGTCACAGCCTTAATCGAAGTACGCTGGGTCGATACGTCATATCCACAGACCGTGCCAGTGCCACTCGTCTGTTTTAAAAGTCCTGAAAGAATACGAACCGTTGTGGTCTTCCCGGCTCCATTTGGACCTAAAAAGCCAAACCGACTACCCGATTTCACTTCTAAATCGAGCTCTTTGACCGCCTGAACAGGTCCAAAGGTTTTGGTCAACCCTTCGGTTTTGATACAGATGCTGTTATTCACCATCTATCACCGAAGGAGGAGAGAACTCGGTTCAATAAAAGCAGCTGTGGATTAATTCTCCATAGGTGCAATCCGTCGCCTTGATTCGACTTAATGGTGAGAAATAAAACGTCTTTCATGCCATTGACTAGGTTTTGCACTTAAGTCTTCGAACTTAAGTTAAATAGCAAAAATCTTCGAAGAACATTAGATTTCAATACTGTTAATCCAAAGGTTGCACTTGGTGATTCAAATGAAAATTAGCATTAGTATCGAACCTCATGTAGGGTATGCATACGATGACCTCGTCACCCTAGCAAAAGCAGCTGAAGATGCAGGATTTTATCGGTTCACCGTATCAGATCATTTCTTTGGATCGATTGGAGGCAGAGAGAATCAATGCTATGAAGCTTGGACAACCCTTGCATTACTCACTCCACAGACAGATAGGATTCGCCTTGGAACTCAGGTCACTTGTCAATCCTATAGGAATCCGGCGCTTCTTGCAAAGATAGCGGCTAACCTAGACAACGCGTCAAATGGTAGAATCACCCTTGATATCGGGGCCGGGTGGAAGAAGCCTGAGTACGAAGCCTACGGATATCCGTATCCTTCCACAAAGACCAGAATTCTCCAATTGCGAGAGGCACTCCAAATTATCAATCTGCTATGGACCGCAGAACGACCGAGTTTTGAAGGCAAGTTCTACAGCATCAAGGAAACGATGTTCCTCCCTAAACCAGTTCAAAGTCCTCGTATTCCCATTTGGGTAGGGACTGAAACTCTCAAGGCACCGATGATGGAAGAAACAGCTGCGAGATATGCAGACGGAGTGGATTATATCAAAGGAACAGTCGCTGACTATGCACAAAAGAAGGAACGCGTGAGAGTCATGTGCGAAAAGATTGGTCGCAACTTTGAGGACTTAGGCTGGTCTACAGGATTCATGGTAACCGTCCTCGGTGAGGATGCTGATGATTTTAAAAATAGAAAACGCGATGTGATAAGGCAGGAATGGCTTCAAGGGGTATACACAGAGGACTTTAAGAAGAAGGCTCTCGAGGCAGGTTGTAAGCAGGATCTAGCGGGACCACCGGAGAGAGTCGTTGAAAGACTACGTCAATACAAAGATCATGTAGACGTTTTCAATATCGGTCTACCTTTCGTGGGGAATGTTCGACAAATAGGATTAGATACGATTCGTATTCTAAAGGATCACATTGTTTCAAAAATATGAGTGTTAAAAAACATCTTTCATTTCGGTAGTAAGAAACAGCATTTATGACTTCGACAGGCAGTATTAAAACAAATACCACCCGCTATTTTGAGGCAGCCCCACAATGACCACAAAACTGCTCATCTTCACCCAACATCGCACCACACGCCAGACATTGCCTGGTTTTCTTCGGTGTGGAAGCCGTCACATCCCTCTGTTGAATTGCTTCCTGTAATAGCCGTTCACGTTTTCGGTACTCATGGATAAGGTACACGACTCCATAGAAAATGAAAAACCACACCACACCCGTGAGAATCGAGAACGCACCAATAGCTATTGCTAACTCTGGAACTGTCACCTGAATGAATGGCCCCACCACCCAGATTACACCAATAAAAATGGCTCCAATAAGCACCCACCACCCCTCATGAATGCCAAACGGTCGCAGATCACGCGTACTCTCGGGTAACGGTGCTTCAACACCTGCCTCTCCCGCCCGCTTTCGAATCCTCCGTCCCTGAGCCCACAGCGTCAAACCGATGATGATACCCACAATTAGTCCCACTAAACATCCCCAGATCAGCAGGTGCACAATCCAGACCGGAAACCCCTCTGTATCTATTTGAGCTACTACAAATTGATTTACCGCTAATGACAATTCCATCGCCATCTTCGCAACTGAAACCATCAACAGGCCTCTCAGGGATTGGGTGGTAACGAGACATATATCAATCTTCTCAAACCAACTCTCTCATTAAAGAGAATCATATGTCTTCGATACCTAGTGGGATGACACATAATGCATTGATAAACCGAATTCCTTACGCCTCCCGGAAGGCTCCGCTCTAGTCCTTGCGCAGCCTCTTTGCCACGAACTTCCTTGCTTCTTCAAGGAGGATAACCAAAGCTCCGAATAGGAACACTTCTATCCATTCATACCAAGCAAGCGGCACAAGTCTGAAGACGGCTGCTAGCGCCGGGACCACAAAGAGGATTCCGACCAGTGTGATGTCGATGAGATAGACGACGAGTATGTATCGATTCCGAAGGATTCCCATCTCTCGGATTGACTTAGTGGGGGATCTGCAATTCTGGACGCTGAACCACTGGACCACGATGAGAGTAATGAACATAATTGTCCGAATCTTGTCCTCTGGCAGGCTAAGATTCTGATAGTAGATGATGACAACTAAGGATGCCATGATGCCACCATAGAAGAGCGCTCTGCTGAGGGTTTCCCAAGAGAGGATTCGATCCTTCAAGGAGCCTGGCCTTTCATCCAAGAGACCCTTCTCTTTTGGCTCGAGAGAGAGTGCAATGTCTAGCATACCATCAGTAACGAGATTGACCCAAAGAATCTGAATTGGCAGCAGAAGAACGGGATTCGTGAAGAGCAGGAGTACTGCAAGGATAGCGAAGCTCTCGGCCAGATTCGTCGATGTCAGAAAGAGAACAACACGCCGGAGCGAGGTCAGGATGTTTCTGCCCTCTTCAATGCCATCGACCACTGCCTCAAAGCGCTCATCCTGCAGGACGATATCGGAGGCCTCCTTGGCGATGTCAGTCCCTGTGACGCCCATGGCTATACCAACGTTAGCTTGTCTTAGGGCTGGGCTGTCATTCACGCCATCGCCTGTCATGCTGACGAGCTTGTCGAGGCTCTGTAATGCTTTCACAACCCTAAGCTTGTGGATTGGGCTCGTTCTGGAGAGGACTGTGGCACCATGAGTCAGTGCATCCTGAAGCTGCTGGTCATCCATAGCATCTATCTCATCACCAGTGAGTGTCAGGTCTCCTCTCTCCTCAACAAAGATGCTCACTTCTTGCCCAATTGCCTTGGCTGTAAAGGCATTGTCACCAGTTATCATGATGACATCAATGCCTGCACTGTTTGCTTTCTCGATATAGTCACGGACTCCTTCCCTCGGTGGGTCGTTGATTCCACAGAGCCCAACAAATGTCATATCTCGGAGGTCCCCGTTAGCGATCTGGGTCTTATCAGAGGGCACAGTTCTGACCGCGCAAGCTAACATTCTGAGCCCTTGTGAAGCGAACTCCGTCACAATCTCTTCTGTATTAGAGGGGCCCACAAGTAACTTCTCTATGACCTCTGGGGCTCCTTTCACTATGACCAGATTTTCATCTCCTTCTACACCCAGAAGTCTGCTGGGCTGATGAAGCGTAGCCATGAATTTCCTCTCGCTGCTAAAAGGAATCTCAGAAATCCGTGGCCAGGCCTCCTCGAGCACATACTTGTGAAGACCGACCTTCTCCAGCGCCACCAGTAGCGCTGCCTCGGTAGGTGCCCCTCGTATCCTCCATGCCCGATCAGCTCCGGTGCAGACTCGCGTTGGGTCGTCTTCTGTGAGACACTCGGAATAGACTTCTGAGTCGTTACAAAGCGCCATCATCGTCAGAAGCCTTTCCAGGTCGGGGTATTCCTTGAGCTGATCCCCCTCGATTCGATCTTCTGGAGACGACAGGCTCACATCGAGGTCAGGCGAACGCAGGCATCCTTCTGGACCGCAGCCTGCAAGGAAGACCCCTCCGCTTTCAACATCAAATCCTGAGCCACTTACCTCGAACATATGGTTCGGAGTGAATATCCTACGGGTCATCATTTGGTTTTTCGTAAGGGTTCCGGTCTTATCTGAGCAAATGACGTTGACTAGACCTAGTGTTTCTACAACACCCAAGTTTCTCACAATGACATTCTTTTGTGAGAGCGTGTAGACTCCAACAGAGAGCACTATGGTGACAATGGCGATGAGTCCCTCAGGAATCGCAGATACAAGTGCAGATAGTGAGAACAGAAAGAGCTCCACAACGGGTATGTTCCGATAGAGCCCCAAGACAACAGTGAGCACCAAAAAGAGCATTGCTGCAACAAGAAAGAAGATGCTCAATCGCTTTAATCGAATCATAATGGTTGGTTCTTTCTTAGCGACACCCGCGAGCTCCTTGTTGATTTCGCCCAAAGTGGTATTATCGCCTGTGGTCTGCACCAGAATACGGGCGCGTCCTTCTGTGACATACGAGCCGGCGAAGACCTTGTTGGACTCCTCATAGTAGTGAGGATTCTCAACCGCACAGAACACATCTTTTTTGATTGGTACACTCTCCCCAGTGAGAAGACTCTCATCGACATGCAGGTTGCTCTCGAATAGCACCCTTCCGTCGGCTGGGACCTTCTCTCCAGCTCTGAGAAGAAGCAGATCTCCAGGCACCAACTCGGCGGAGGGGATCTCGGTCTCCTCTCCACCGCGAATGACGAGAGACCTCTGTTCTATAAGCTTCTTGATGGATTCGATAGTTCTTTCTGCCTTCCACTCTTGGACAAAGCCTATAGTCGCATTGATCAAGAGAATGATTGCAATGACCACTGCATCTATTGCATGGTATACTAGAATTGAAACAACAGCTGCAAGAATGAGAACATACACCAGAGGCGACTTGAACTGACGGAGAAAGAGCGAAACGGGACTCTGCCCCTCCTTCATTGTGAGTTCGTTACGTCCGTATTCCAAGAGCTTCTGTTTCGCCTCTTCAGGTTTCAGCCCTTCTGGGTCCGTACCGAGGCTCACTAGACATTCCGAATAGTCAAGGAACCCTTCTGGTGGAGATTTTTTACTCATGCCCATCACTGGTCCGATGGTCTAGACTTGAGGTCCCTATATATGCTTCATGCTGTTTGAAGGTCTGAGGGTTAGTACTCACTCTCACTGGGAATACATTATTCTTGGAATAAAAGCAGCGGTAAACTGATTCTCTAAAGGTGTAAACATTTCAAATAGGTCTTCGAATTCTGGATGACTTGTACATAATTCCGTGAAAAACCGGTCTCTCATGATTAAAATACGAAGCGTTCATAATATCTTTGGCTGGTTTTATGACGCAAACCTCTCATCCGCTTACCTTCGGTGTAATCACCACCCAAAACGCCCCGTGGGACACGCTGGTGAATCGTTGGAAATTCATTGAATCCGCTGGGTTCGAAAGTCTCTGGGTTGCCGATCATTTCACCGTTCCCTATCCCGCTTATGCCGATATGCCCTTC
Source organism: archaeon (assembly GCA_016550425.1). The sequence goes on along the minus strand of JABXGS010000164.1, from coordinate 17,985 downwards.
TTTGAAGCCTGGACCACCCTTGCCGCCATGGCCGCCCAGACTTCGCGCATTCGCATCGGTACCCTAGTCACCGCTATCACCTGGCGCAACCCTGCTTGGCTCGCCCGCCAAGCCCTGACCGTCGACCATCTCTCCAAGGGACGATTAGAACTCGGCCTTGGCACCGGGAGTTCCACCGATATCGGCATCAAAATGACCGGGCTTGACCCCTGGCCCCGCAAGGAACGATTTGAACGATTCCGCGAATACCTCGAAATCGTTGATGCCCTACTCTGTCAGCCCACTACCACCTACCCTGGCCAATACTACCATATCGAGAAGGCCCAGATGCACCCGCGCCCTATCCAGCAGCCCCGCCCACCCATCACTATCGGTGCCTACGGCCCCCGTATGCTCAAACTCACCGCACGCTACGCAGATATGTGGAACTGCATTGGTGGTATCACAGATGGCGCCATTGCAGAATTGACTCGAAGAAACCAACAAATCGACGTCCACTGCAACACCATCGGACGTGACCCCCACACCATCCGCCGCTCCTATATCCTCTGTGATCCAGTCGAGCTCCGAAATCTCGGATCAATTTCAATCTATGATTCCGCCGAAGCCTTCCAGAACGCTGTAGACAAATGTATCCACGCCGGCATCACCACAATCATCCTCGGATACCCCTTCGTCGACGACCAAATCCCCAAGTTTGAAACAATTGCCACACACACCATACCAAAAATCCGACAACGCTACAAACAGAACGCAAAATAACTAAAACCCATATCCTCGACACCGAAGGAGCAGCGCAGATTTGTAACATGATGTGGCAGGTATGTCTTCGAAGATTAAGGGAATAGCGGATAACGCCTGAGAAATTAAAAGGCTCTGTCATTCCGTTGAGTATTTCTTATCCAAATGGTTCATTAAGATCTTACTCGGGAAAGTCGCATCGCGTTAAGTATAACTGCCAACGATAAGCCCATATCTCCGATGGCTACGGCTAACCACAGGGTGACTAAGCCCGGAAAGACCAAAGCAGCCAAGCTGAATTTGACAATTAATGCGACTCCGATGTTTTGACGAACAATACTTCGCGTTTTTCGGCTTAATTCAAACAGATAAGGCAATTTTGCGAGGTCATCGTGCATTAATGTGATGTCGGCGGTTTCGATAGCAGCGTCACTCCCAATTGCTCCCATTGCAATGCCCACATCAGCCGTGGCTAGCGAGGGGGCATCGTTTACTCCATCTCCCACCATGGCGATGGCACCATATTGTTGCTGCAATTCTTTGAGAATCTTGACTTTATCATCAGGCATCAAATTTGCATGAAATTCATCGATGCCAATTTGCTTTGCGATAAATGCAGCTGTGTATCTATTATCGCCGGTCACCATGACGGTTTTAATCCCCATTTGTTTCAATGTCTCGATAGTCCTCAAACTAGTGGGGCGAATCGTATCTTGAATGGCTATTGCTCCAATCGCTCGTGCTGAATCACCAACCAGGATAACGGTTTTTCCTTCTTCCTCTAGACGCCGAACTTGATCCTTAGGATATGAGATAGCTAATTCAGTGAACAATCGTTCACTTCCAACAAAAAATTCTTTGTTATCGATTCTGCCAGAGACGCCTTGCCCATTAATGGCTGTGAAATCATCCACGGCGTTCAATTGTAATCCGGGATTCAAAGCCTTCGCCACAATCGCCTTGCTAATGGGGTGCTGCGAGAAGTTCTCAATTGACGCTGCCACCCGGACAACCGAGTAGGCGGATTCCCCAAAAGGAATAATGTCGGTCACCGCCAATTGCCCCGATGTCAAGGTGCCGGTCTTATCAAAGGCAACTACCTTAACATTACCCAACCCGTCGATGTAACGACTCCCTTTAATCAGCACGCCCTGCTTCGTAGCACTCGTCAATGTCGACACCATGGCAACTGGCGTCGCAATGGCTAGAGCACAAGGACAGGAAATGACTAGTAAGGCTAGCGCCCGATAAATCCAGTCAATCCAAGGAACGCCCAACACAAAGGGCGGAATTATCGCAACGAACACTGCAACCAGAACGACGGACGGCGTGTAGTATTTCGCAAACTTGTCAACAAATTGCTCCGTAGGAGACTTGGATTGTTGTGCCTCTTCCACCATGGCTAAAATCCTTGCAAGCACCGTTTCATCGGATAATCGTGTAACTTGAATTTCGAGGTACCCTTCATTGTTGATGGTCCCAGCGTACACCTCATCATTGACGGTCTTAACCACTGGAAGGGATTCACCTGTGATGGGGGCTTGATTAACGCTCGATGTCCCACGGAGAACAATCCCATCTAGCGGAATTTTTTCACCAGGCCGGACCACCACGAGTTCAGCAAGGTGTACCTCATGTACATGAACCTGCAATTCTTCGCCATCATGTTTTACTGTCGCCGTTTCCGGAGCCAGCTTCATCAATGACGCGACGGATCGCTGGGCATTCTCCTTCGCCTTACTTTCCAGAAATTCAGCAATAAAGTACAGAACCATAACAGCGGCACCTTCCGCGGCATGTCCAATGAGAAAACTGGCCATCGCCGCAATGGTCATCAGAAAGGCAATATTCAGCCGCCGACGGAAGACCAGTCCTTTGATGCCTGCAATTACAATGGAATATCCGGCGATGCACACCGCAAAGAGGTAAAGAGTAAGAGCCATGAACGGCAGGTGCAGGAAGAAATCAACGGTAAGCCCTAAGACGAACAACGTCGTCGAAGCAAGAATGATGAGCACCCTGTAATCCTGCCAAAAGGCAGGTCGGCGAATAGCATTTTCGAAGTCAACTTCGCACACGGTGCAACTATTCCCATTCTCGGTATACTCGTCCTGCACTTGGGGTATCCCCAGACCATAATTCGCCTTGTCAATAATCACCTGATAGTCATTGCATCTATTAAGATAGTGCTAATTCAAATGGCGATTCTTAATAATATTTATTAAAAATAGACCCTTGAATTAATAATGTGATTGTATGCCTATTATTAGCATATCATTAACCGCCCAACTACTGAAACAATTGGACCACTTCATGAAGGAACGGGGGTATTCCAGTCGGTCAGAGGCGATTCGGGATGCGGTTCGCACTGCGCTTTCAGAATTTGAACTCCAACAATTTGAAGGAGGACGAGTGACAGCCACCATCACCGCCATCTCCGCTCACGAGCTGCCAGGAGTCGATGAACGATTAACACGCCTTCGTCATGCCCACAGCCATATTGTATCTGGTAATATGCACTTACACCTTGGTGAAACCTATTGCCTAGAGGTATTCATTGCTGAGGGAGAAGCCAAAGATGTAACCGAGTTCATTAGCCGAATCCGAGCCATACGAGGACTCCAACAGGTGAAGTACACGATCATGCCACTCATTGGCTAGAATATTGGTTACCCACCCGAAACAGTATGATGTGAAACAAATCATCTTTCACATCGTTAGTTCGAGATAAGGCATTTGTGTCTTTGAAACTAAATTAACTGGCATAAATCAACTGGAGAAACCGCTTGGTTAATGCAAAATACCATCAACGCACAGTTTTAGTCTGTAAGAATCATTTTACAGAATCTGTACACTAACTTACTAAATACCTGAACAGTGAATATTGGAAGGATGCTGAAAATGACGCTGACAGATGAGCTTAAGAAACGAGCAATGGATGCGGGGTTTGTTACTGTGGGCATTACTACTCCAGAAAAGCTGCACGGTCTACCACATGGCTGGGTCCACACCGTTCAAAATCTGCGAACACCAGAAGAGGTGTTACCAAACGTAAAATCCGTGATGGTGTTGGGGTACTACGCGTGGGACAAATCTCTCAATATCGCCGTCGATTCAACCTATCTTCGAGATCGCGACAAGCGAACACCCGAGGTGTCTTTGGAACGTTATCAACTGTATTATGAAATCTTAAAAAATAAAGCCTGGACAATCGTTGAATACCTGACCAAGCGGGGGCATGAAACATGCCTCACTCTATCAATTCCGCTCAAAACGTCTGCAGTGAGATGTGGAATGGGCAGTCAGGGGAAAAATACTCTTTTGATAAATCCAACCTACGGTCCGCGGATCCGATTAATTGCCATACTCACAGATGCCGAGCTAACCACTGATGACCCTTTCACAGATGACCTGTGTGGTGACTGTGAGAAATGCCTCAAAGCCTGTCCCACCAAGGCCTTAGAACCATACAAAATCAAAATTACCCGCTGCCTAACATATGCAGCCGAACAACCACAAGCCCAAGATGTCTCCAAGGAAGTGCGAGACGTCGAAAAGAAACTCACTCAACGACCAACACCCAATAGTTACATCGAATGCATAATCTGTATTGATGCCTGCCCTATTGGGAGACCTCGCAGAACCAAAACCCATTGACACGAAACGGCTCCAAATCCATGAGATAACCTGGCACGAATCATACTCCAGAATCGCAATAGTGTTTTCGAACCTATCGATGAATTACCTACGATGTCCAGAACAACTACCTCCCCCACTAGTCAAGAACTCGGTGTATTGTCCGGTCGGATTGCCGTCACAAAGAGTGCATCTCGCCTGAAGGGGATTCCGCCAGTCTCCGTCAACCGACCTTGTAATGAGTCAAACGCTGCTGCCTTTATGGAATCAGTAACCACCTCACTGTTGTTGCCTGTAACAGGCCACTCATAGTCCATCATCTCTTTCCACCAGAAATCAAAGGTATCATAAGTAAATGAAGCCTGATGGGTGCGGCTTCGTATTTTCTGGAATCCCGCTATTGATAGGATTTTTTCCCATCCCTTCTCATTCTCAAGATGATAATTGCGTTTACACTCAATGGACTGCACTGAGAGAAACTCATACATCCAATCCAGATCCTCCTGCAGGAGCCACGTACTCATACCAAACTTCCCTTTCGGTTTGAGAAACCTACAAATTGCCTCCATCAGGTCGTCGGGTTTCTTATACTCAAGCGTCTTAAAGTCAAAGTAATTATCCCACCCAATGAATCCTGCCGTAATGCAATCAAACGAGTGCTCCTCGAAATCCGCTTCACGAGCATCCATATAGCGCACCACGGAATTGCAAATCTTGCACCGCTTGATTTCCGCATTGGTATTTTCCACACAATGATAGCATGTTTCGACGCCAATGACACGTCCCGATGCACCAACTTTTTTCGACAGGGGATAGAGCACGGAACCCCCGCCAGTGCCAATATCTAAAACCCGCTGCCCCTCCTGAATGTCTAGCAGGTCAACAAGAACCTCACCAAAGATATCCCAGAACCCACCCCAGGTCTTCGGCTTCAACTCATCTACAGACGAAGAATTATTCAATACAGGTAACTCCACCAGCCTTCGAGGTCCAATATACTAACCCTTTGTTATCTTGAAATAAAAAGGAATTCTCGATGATGATTCAAGGAATACTAATGATGCGGAACTAATCATATCTTTCGAGCTAATAGTAACAAATCGCATATACGTCTTCGACTTCCTATAAGGTGGCGAACAACATCTTGAAAATAAAACTGCAGCAATACCAACGTAAACAAGTAACTTATCCTTTTTATAAAATTGGCTTTGAAAGCATCCAATTAGGGGAGTCTATAGGGAGTAATCTATAGATCCTCAAGTAAAAGTTGGAGGTCATAACTGCATGCACGTCATGCTAACTAACCAGTTTCCCCCACACATGGTTAAGGAGGTTGTCAAGGTATTCTTATGAGAATTACCTCAACGACCCAAATTTGTCAAACATTTATACCAATTCATTTCTGCTGCAGATGACATCAAAACGTACACGTTCTATGAAATCAATGATGCCAAGGCCAAAGAAGGTCTCGCCTATTTAAACCAGGTCATGGCCAAATTCATCCCGATCAAAGGCTACAAAATGCGCATAGAACCAGTATGGACCCCTGAAGAAGCCTTACCACTCTATGGGTTCAAAACAACCTAAAAACACGGTCTCCTTGAAGTGATGTCTGCCACGGCATTACTTCCTTTTTTCTTTTTTTTCGAAACTCAAAGGATAGTAAACGATGTGAAACAAATCTATCTTTCACATCACTTGAAAGATCCTACGCAAGTATGTCTTCGAAATTCATCAGGATGGCTGATATCAAGTGATAATTAGCATTATTGACTTCAACCTACTTGGTGAGACAAAACCATCAACTGAAATGAAAAGAGCTGGAGTGTCTTATCTGCAAATATAGGAATGTGATCCGGAGGGGGGAGGGTAATACAGGGATTAATCATATAGATGACAGGCTACCCAATGGTTCTTCTTAACTTCACGAAGCTCGGGTTCTTCCACCGGGCATGGTTCAAAAGCTCTAGGACATCGTGGATGAAAATTGCATCCCGGTGGTGGATTAATTGGACTGGGAATTTCGCCCTTGGGAATTGTCTCTCCCTTCTCTACCTTAGGATCTGGCACAGGTATTGCAGCCATCAAACCAACAGCATAAGGATGAAGTGAATCCTCATAGATTTGGTCTATATCAGCAATCTCTACAATCTTCCCCAGATACATAATGCCAATCCGGTCACAGACATGCCGTGCAGTGGCAAGATCATGGGAGATAAAAAGATAAGTCAGGCTGTATTCCTTCTGCAAGTCTTTCATGAGCTCCAGAATCTGAGCTCTAACTGAAACATCGACCATCGCAACCGGTTCGTCGGTGACGACAAATTCTGGTTCGAGAATGATAGCTCTCCCAAACACAACTCTCTGCTTTTGACCGCCACTGAGTTGATGAGGAAGCCTATCATAAAAGGAGCTAGCTGGGGAAAGACCTACTCGTTCTAGAATCTTCATTGCTCGCTGCTTCTGTTCACTCCGTGTTCCAATCCCTTGGAACCTCAGCGCATCAGCAATTGCGTCTCCAATCTTCAATCGCGGGTTTAGTGATGATGAAGGATCTTGAAAGGTGAACTGAAGTCTCCGCTTTAATAATCGTAGTTCTTTTCCGCGAATCTTAGCAATGTCTTTGCCATCAAAGAAAATTTGCCCAGCTGTGGGATCTAGTAATCGCACAACAAGTCTCCCCATAGTTGTCTTCCCTGAGCCACTCTCTCCTGCAAGGCCGAAAACTTCCCCCTCTTCGATTTCAAAGGAAACGTCGTCTACTGCTTTGACAAATTCTTTTTGCTTGGTTAGAAGAGTATCAAGAAAGCCCTTCTGGACCGGGAAATACTTCACGATATTCTTAACTTCAAGTAAAGACATAATTACGCCCCCTCATAGAGATAGCATGCGACGATTCCTCCCGACTCACTCTTTTTCAGCGGAGGCGGTTCTACTTCACAAATTTCCATCGCATACGGACATCGCGGTCTAAACATGCAACCCGGAAAAGGCTCAGTAAGACTGGGTGGTGTTCCAGGAATCCAGGCGAGCTTTTTATCCGGTTTTGTTACATCAGGAACTGATTGCAGTAGAGCTTTTGTATATGGATGCTGAGGAGACTTGAACAATGCCTCAGTCGGAGCCACTTCCATAATTCTGCCAGTATACATGATGGCGATACTATCAGCTGTCTGAGCCAATACTCCCAGATTATGTGTAATTAACATCATACTCAGATTGAACTCTTTCTTGAGACCTGCAATTAGCTTCAGAATCTGTGCCTCCACAATCACATCGAGGGAGGTGGTCGGCTCATCAGCTATCAGCAGTTGTGGTGTCAAAGCAATTCCTAAACCAATCATAACGCGTTGGCGCATACCTCCACTGAACTGGTGCGGGTAATCTAAAACACGTTCAGGAAGAATGTCTAATTCTTCAAGAAGATCCCTTGCAGCCTTCTGAGCATCTTCAGTAGAAATATCTGGGTTGTGCGTTTGTTGTATTTCCACAAAATGCTGACCAATTCTAATCATAGGATTTAGGGAGGTCATAGGGTCTTGAAAGATGTATGCGAGCTTTCTACCTCGAAGTGCTCTCATCTGCTCATTATTAAGCTGCATTAGATCGATTTGTCCTTTCTTAACAACTCCCTCCTCATAAGGCACGTCCTCATCAAGATTGAGTAGAATTTCACCTTCAAGTATGCGACCAGGATGAGAAACAAGACGTATAATTGATCTACCCAAAGTTGATTTTCCACAGCCTGATTCACCTGCAAGACCAAGGGTTTTGTTTTCCTCAAGAGTTAAGGAAACATTATCCACTGCCCTGGCGGTGCCTAAACGCGTTTTATATTCAACAGTCAAATTACGAATTTCGAGAAGGGCACGCATTTCCATCTAGTCCTTAAGCATCGGTGTTAGTATTTCATTTAATCCTTCACCAACCAGGGTGAATCCTAGCGCAAGTAAGACGATCATAAGGCCAGGGAATGTGATAACCCACCACGCGCCAGTTATTAGTTGATGCCAGCCAAAGGTCAGGTCCCATCCCCAATCAGCAATATCAATCGGAAGTCCCAAACCCACAAATGTCAACCCCGCAGCAGTGAGAACTGCATCTGCAAAGTTAATGGACATCACAACAACGACTGAGGCTATGGCATTAGGCAGAATATATCTGAACATGATGTCTCTGTCTCTAGCACCCATGACTTTAGCTGCTTCGACGTAAGGGAGTTCTTTGATAGTAAGAACTTGGCTCCGGAGCACTCTAAAGTAAGAGGGGACGTAAACGACGGCAATTGCAAAAGCCATGTTAACAACACCTGGCCCGAGCATTGCTGCAATGGCGATGGCCAGAACCAGACCGGGGAATGCAAAGATACTATCCATGACAAGTGATAGTACACGATCAAAAATTCCTCCCCTATATGAGGCGATTAGCCCCAATGGAACTCCAACAAAGAAACAAACCACCACCGAAATAAATGCCACTTGTAACATGATGGCACCGCCAGCAATGGTTCTACTAAGTAAGTCCTGTCCCAGCGAAGTAGTTCCTAGAGGATAACCAGGGCTCGGAGGAAAAAGTATTGGTCCAACATTGATCGTGAAGGGGTCATAGGGGACGATCCAATACGCAACAACGGTCATATAGATGATAGCAAGCACCATCAACAATCCTGAGATAGCCAAAAATCCAGGGGAACCCCTTTCTTTCAACATAGAATATCCATGGTAGAGAAAGAGTAGCAAAATTCCAAGAATAGCACCGCCCATTACAAATACTGTCCAAAGATCAAACCATGCTAAAGGAAGAATAAAGATGCTAACAGGAATTGTGATGATTCCAAATAGGCAATAAACACCAATCACAAACAACGTTCCCATTCTTGTTGACAAGGTTCCCTGGCGAACCAAGAGAGTCCGTAAGAAATCGGTGACTAGCATTGACACTGCAAAAAAGATAGTTCCCACAACAACTGGGATTCCTAGACCGCTATTGGACCTCGCAGCTAATATAATAAGGCTGGAAACTAAAGCCAGTGTACATCCCATTATTACGCCCAGCACAATCCACCAAAGTTTCGACCGATTGCGGAAGGGTTCTTCAATAAGTCTCAAGTAAATAAAGACACCACTAATTGTTTTGGTGTTTCCCATCTTTACCAGCTCTTAGAGTCTTATTCGCGGATCAAGGATTGCATATAAAACGTCGACTATCAATGTTACAGCAGCCACAAGAATCCCAAAGAACACTACGGTGCCCTGAATAGCTGTGTAGTCTCGATGAGCAATTCGATCGACTAAATAGGTTCCTAGACCTGGCCAACTGAATGTAGTCTCAGTCAGAATAGCACCGGCAAGAAGAACTGCAAATTGTAGACCAATCATTGTCAAGATTGGGAGAAATGCATTCCTGAGCGCATAACGATAAGTGATTCTGGAGTCTGAAAGGCCTCTGGCTTCTGCTGCAACTACGAAATCCTTTCGAAGTGTTTCAAGCATGTTAGTTCGGGTCAAACGAATGAAAATTCCACAAAGCACGAGTCCCAAAGTAACACTAGGAAGTATCAGGTATCGAATGGAAACCATAAATGCCCATAAATTACCAGTTAACAGGCTGTCAATTGTGTAGAGACCCGTTATTCTTGGCGGTGCAACATAATGTGGATCAAATCTTGTCCCAGACGGTAAGACATGTAGCCATACTGCAAATACAAGCTGAAAGACCATACCCAAGAAAAACACGGGGATGGCATAGGTTATAATACCGAAAAGTCTGATTGAATGATCCGTAGTAGAATCGTATCTCTTCGAGGATGTTACTCCAAGGGCAATTCCAACTAAGACCGCAAACAACAAGGAAAAAATGGTTAACTCGAGTGTTGCAGGAAACCTTGCAGCAATATGTTGGGAAATGGGGGAATAGTCTTGCATCGATATCCCAAAATTACCAACAAGGAGCCCACCTAGATAGTTGATATACTGGACTAAAATGGGAAGATCTAATCCTAAACGCCTCCGAAATTCAGCAAGAGCTGCGGGATCTACTCGCCGCTCAAAATGCAATAGTGCTGGATCACCAGGCATAACTCGGACAACGAAGAATACGAGTGTGAGAAGTAGCAAAATCATTGGAATCGTCATAAGGATACGGCTGACTATATACGATCTTAGGGACACCCGATTCTCACCTTTTTACCAAAGAAAATGTGGGTGTCATCAGTTCCAATCAAGTCATAGTTTAGGCTTACGGTTGGTACCTAAATCTTGAATTGTTTGTTGCCTGATGACACTATTACGTTGGTTTGAAATACTAAAAACGGGCCAGTGGTCGCTTCTTCTCCCCAATAGAGGAGCCAGTGTCGGAAGTTAATTGTGATATCTAAGATAATGCCATGGATGGTGAGTTTGCTCACCGCATATGCACCACCCTGATACAATGGAATCACTGAGCACTCTTGAGCTTGGAGATCTTGTAGAGCGTGATATGAGGTCCGTCTTCCTGTATCAGTGGTATTACTACGACCCCAAACCCACAGGTTGTATTGCGCCACTCCACCTGCTGGATATGTACTATTGTATCCCATGTTGAGCCAAGTAGCAAATGGCAAGAAAGCATAGTTATCAGGATCAATGTAATCTGGGTACCATCCATATATGTAGACAGGCATTGAACCAGCACTTCTTGCAGTTCTGTAACTTGCCCATTCGAGGGCATTTAGGTTAACAGTCATTACACCGCTTGCCTCTAGATTTATCTTGAAAAAGGCTGCTTGTTCTGCACTTTGTGGGTAGTGACCTGAACTCTCGTAGTATAACTCGACTACCAGTTTGTTGGTTGCATTGTAGCCAAAGAGATCAAAAACAGTTTGAGTGTAAGTGTAGTTTGCGCTGCCATGTACCTCAAAGGTTGGCTTATGGTAAGCCATCCCTTCAGGGATAATACTATACAAAGGCTGCGCAGTGCCAATGAACACTGTCTCAACCAAGTTTGTCCGGTTCAACGCGGCAGCTATTCCTTGCCGAATCAGAGTTTCGTTGTAAGGATACGTTCTCTGTTGGAAGCACAGATACTGAATAAATGGACCTGCTACCTCCCAAACTCGCACTGCTGGATTCGCCCGAAAAGCATTGATTTGAGCTGCACTGAGCTGTCTGTATGCTACGTCAACTTCACCAGCTGACATTGCTGTTGCAAGGGCGGTGTCGCTTTCATAGAATTTAATGATGAATGTGTCAGTCTTTGGCAGCCCACTGGCAGCATCCCAGTAGTCGGGGTTCTTGACAAATACCATCTCTTCATCTGACCCGCCGACACGACTCCAACTTTGGAGAAGATATGGACCAAGACCACATGCATGGCTTGCACGGGCATTACCTTCAGTGTAATTAGCCAATTCACTCATTGGTGCATACGTTGGATGTACCATGAAACAACCTTGTGCTGCCATTGTTTGTAAGAATGGAGCCCAGGGGAAATACAAGTAAAACCTTACAGAATATTCGCCCAATATTGTCACATTCTCAATAATGTCAGCCAAGCCGATGCCAAGCTGAAATCCTTCAGGTTCATAGAGCCCTTCACCTGTAAGGTTGCAGGATCTATCGAACGTGTATTTGACGATTGATGCGTTAAATGGTAATCCATCTGCGAAGGTTACGCCTTCTCTCAGAGTGAAGTCATATATGGATCCAGCGCCACTCGTTGTCCAACTCGTTGCCAATCCAGGTATGATATCGCCTGGTTCTGCTTGAGAACCGGGTTCAATATCGACTAACCCTGAACTGAGAGAACCAATTATCGACCAGGCAAAGTAGTCGTAAGCTCTAGCGGGATCGAGGACCGTCTCTATTGAGTCAGTAGTTCCCATGACGATTAGGTTAGTTATTGGTGGCGGCCTCATGAAGAAGTAGACGCCAGCTGCACCTCCAACAATGATAACTACTAACACAATTGCTATAATGTAGGATCTTTTCAAATCCATGTTACCTCCTATAGGAAATAGTTCGCCTCTTGGTAAAAAGATGCGAAACCTTCCCAAAGGCTTCCTATGCTTGCTGTTGATATTTAAATCGTTCTTAATCGGCTAACACAATATTTAGGTGCTAACTAGATGTTACCTCACAGCAAATCAGTCTACAATGAAATGCATTTCTCTAAGTAGCCAAAAGCCTAATGAAAATGGAATTTAAGTCTTCAAAAAGAATCTTATGAGCATATAATTCGAGAAAAGACAAGCAACTCAATTTTTGAAAGGCATTTGTTGCAGATTGAACCAGGGTTTTCCCCCCGTTAATTGGTTATGTTGATTTGTGCAATATGTTAGCTACTAATGGCATTCCATGCGATTTCAGATGCTTGCTGAATCTGGGCTTCATCCATCTTGATTATACCACTTCGATGATATTTGATGAGGGTGATTACAGGGATAAAGGCAAAAGCTGTAAGAATGGGTAATGGGTGGTTTTTAATGGTCTTCTCGTCAATGCCACGCTGGAGGAGATTTCTGACATATTTATAGGACTCGAATTCATTCTCCCTGACGTTCTTCATCATCGATGTCTGTTCAAACTGTTCCCGAAAAACAATATATTCAGGATGCTTGAGATGATAGAAGAAGGAGTTATACCAGATAGTCTTGAATGTTTGTTCAATCGTCATCTCATCCCGCACTCCCTGAATGAGACCTCGATGCGTTTTCTTTCGAATATCGATATAGAGCTTGGTAAATAGGTCCGCTTTGTTCTCAAAATAGATATAGATCGTCGCTGGTGACACTTTGGCTTTCTTCGCTATCTTGGAAATCGAGATGCCATCAAATCCGAGTGTATTGACCAGCTGGATAGATGCCTTTACAATCGCGTCATATTTCGCCTGGTCCCGAGTTCTCATATTGAGAGGTGAATAAGCATTCATTTATTAAGATTTGTTTCGGGGGAGGAAGATTTATAAATAAGTGAATGTTCATTTATTTTATATGGAATAAATGAGGTGAACGAAATGGCTGATTCGACTCCAATGGAGGTTCAAGTCCCAGAAACAAAAAATTGGGTGACGCTCGCACTTCACCTTCGTAACCTTCCAGTGAAGCGTGATCTAACATTTACTTTTGTGCTCACCCTCGTCAGCGTCATCCTCATGGCTGCTGTGTCCCTCGGTGGTTTGCTTTGGCCTTCCACCCTCTACCCAACAGAAGAACTTCTCCAAATGTTTGTTGCCAATGATGTGGTCAATCTCTTCCTAGGAGTGCCAGTCTTGCTTGTTGCACTGTGGCTCACGAAAAGTGAGAAGCTGGTGGGTCTACTTTTCTGGCCAGGCGCGCTGCTATACATTCTCTACAATTACATCGCCTATATTTTCGGGATACCTTTCAGTGTGTTCACTGTATCATATGTGGTACTCGTTCTGCTGAGCACATACTGCACTTTCACGCTCTTGAAAAGCATTGATCAGAAAACCATTCACGAGCAGCTGTCCAAAGGGGTGCCAGTACGAATCGCCGGTTTGGTTCTGGTTGGGTTCGGCGTCTTGTTTATCTTCAGAGCAATTGGCGTGATTGCCGGGACAATCATAAATCCGATGTTGCATCCTATTTCTGAAATTGGTGTGTCGATTGCCGACATAGTTATCTCAATCCTCTTTATTGCTGGCGGAGGCTTAATGCTTCGGCGAAGTTCTCTCGGCTATGTCAGCGGATTGGGATTACTCTTTGTGGCGAGTATGTTATTCATCGGCTTGATCATGTTTCTCCTGCTCCAGCCGATTTTCACGGGTGCACCGTTCGTTCTAGTCGATATTATCTTGATCTTCATCATGGGGTTGGTCTGTTTTATTCCCTTAGGGTTCTTCGTCCGCGGAGTGGTAGCTAGATAATTCTTTCTTCTTAAGAGAAATCAGTTTTTTGTGCATAAATCGGTTTGCGAATGATGTGAAGCAAATCATCTTTCACTTCATTCGAAAGAAACTGCATGTATGTCTTCGAAATTCAATAGAAGCGCAAATAACAGCATGGAAAACGGCTTGCTCGAACCCTAAAAGCCACCAGATTGACGAGCGGACGGGAACATCTTGAAATCTTAGATTTTTATCTCTTCATTTTAGTGTAAGAGTATCAACAACTTTCTTGTACTTTTCATGAATCATCTTCCGATCAAATGCCCAGAATTCCTCTAGCATGTCCTGCTGTTCCTGTTGAGAAAAATATTTCATACACGGAATGAAGAAATCCTTATCCTCCTTCCGGATATGTTCAGGGTAAAAATTAACGAGTTTCTCAAGAAGGCGAAGTATCTCATCGACTGAGGTGTTATGGCCTTGCATGTATTTCGTATTCGCTTCAATTAAACGGCCCACCGTCTTCCGGGCAATTCCATGCTCCTCGACCAGTTCGCCCATAATTTTCTGGTGCTTATCTGTCAACGATTTCTTTGACAGCTCACGAAACAGAATATCCTCCTCCTTCCCATGATGAGTCCTGTCCGCATAGGTCCTCAGAAAATCTACTGCCGTATCAATGAATCGTGAATTCACACGCGCCGTATCTCGAATCCGTTCCAATTCCTCTCTCATTAACCCAATCATCCGTTCAATCAACCTGTGTTCAATCATCAATGGTCCAATTGGCATCATTAACACATTTACCTCCTCAATTCACAAACCATGAATCAATTCTTCTATAACTATCTGAAATAGTATACTAATTTTCTATACGTTTGCAAATACCTGATAAGAGCCGAGGAAAAATCCAATGATATCAACTAAGTGAACGACGAGAAACAAATCATCTCTCACATTATATACTTAGAATTGCATAAACGTCTTCGAAACAAAAAACTGACACATAATCGTCGGAACAACTGCTTGCTCGGAGCTGAAAATCATCAAAAAAACGTAACAATCTTTGCTTTCTCAACACGTTGAGATGTATATGTTAGCTAAAAAGAGAAGAAGTCTGTGGGGATTCCGATCCCGACAGACTAGTTTCAATGATATTGAGGTCGAGCTATTATCATCTGATTTCCATGAAGTAAGATAGGAGGAACAGAATGAACAGTATCACTAGAGAACCAATGGCAGCGCCAGCAAAGGTCAGAGACAATAAGGGAGGAATGACTAAGTGCACAGCACCAGCGATAATACCCAAGATCAGCCAGATGAGCTCCGCTTGAATGATGATCTTCACACGGACGACCTCGCGTGTCATTAGGCCTAAGATTGATGTAACGGTGAAACCGATGATGATAGCACCAAACATTCGCACAGTGGGATCAACAAAAGCCATCCCAAACAACGGTAACATGATGTCAGGGATGACCAAGAAACTAATTCCAAAAATGAGTCCAATGATTATATGGATGATGAACGTAATTCGCGTTATCATCCCATATTCTTCAGCCATTTATTTTCAACTCCAGCGTCGTTGTTAAAGGAGAAACACTCCTATGCGTGTTCTCTCCTTAAAAACAAAGCAAGAGTTTCGATATGAAGAAAATTCATTGAATAGCTTGAAAATTATCTTTCACAGCATTTGAAAGATTCCAGGCATGTATGTCTTCGATAGTCATTCATGTAAACATATAACGTACCCTAAAACCACTTGAAGCCTCAATCATAAGTAAAAATACTGCTACATGCAAGGAGGGGCAACACCTATAAACACTCTCGAGCTTCCCTCTTGTTGTTAGCAAATAGGATTTAGTTTCGTTTTATGAAGAACTTTAGCTTATCATGCTAGGCAGCTATTCCCCCGAATTACATTCTACGGAACAGTACGGTTGCGTGACACAGCCACCTATCCCTGAGAGATAACCCCATCTCAACTCAAGCAAATCGAGGTGAACACTATGGTAAAAGGCACAGTCAAATGGTTTAATCCCGATCGTAACTACGGTTTCATCGAACGTAAAACCGGCACCGACGTATTCGTGCACGGTAGCGAAGTCGAAGGCGCTTACCTGCTTAAAGAAGGCGACAAGGTCAGCTTCAAAATCGAAGACGGTGACCGCGGGCAAAAAGCCACAAACGTTGTGGTGGAATAAACTACAAATCAACCTAATCCAATCTCGGCTATCCCACTCTATGCTGAACGATTATGTGTAGTCAAAATAGGACGCCGAGACTGGCTCTCAATTCATACCTCATACAATACAGGAGCTGATAAAATTTGAGCGAAGAAACAAATAATGAAGAACAAACTGACGGACGGGTTATGCGGGATTTGCATCGTCGACCACGCTCTCGCAAGAACCGTGAATATGTGCTAATCTCCGGTGAACGAGTCAAACGAACCGATATCGGGTGGTCTGAAGAGTACGAAAACGAAGACGAGCAAGAATAACCAAAGTCCCATTAGATCCTTTGAAAACCACAAAGTCACTGATTATTCCTTGGGGCAGATTCCTTTTCTTGCCAGTTGATCTCGTCTATTAACTCTTGAATTGCCCGTGGAATGGGTTTAGTATCTTTGAGCGAAGCGTCCGCCACCAACTCAACACCCGGATGCAGCGAAAAAAGCCCCAAAACCGGACACGAAAAGAGCGGTGACAAATCAATCTGCTCAAAAGGGTTAGCAGATAAATACAAGATTTCTAGCTTCAGACAATTTCTAAGCGGCTCCAAATCAATGGAAGTCAATTGATTTTCACCCAATTTGAGAGTTCGAAGATCTGTGCACTGTTTTAATGGTGTCAAATCAATTTCCTGTAACTGGTTTCGGTCCAAAATCAGATCTTCAAGCCGACTCCAATACCCTACTGGTGTCAAATCAATTTCTACAAGCGCGTTCCAATTAAGCCGAATTTCTTGAAGGTCCATGCACTGGTGAAGGGGAGCAAGATCAATTTTCTGAAATCGATTAGCTGTGAGATGAAGTTCTCGAAGCTTCGTACAGGTTTGAAGCGCCGTCAAATCGATTTCTGCTAGCTGGTTATTACTTAGTTCCAGCTTCCGTAATCGATTACAATACTCAAGTGAACCAAGATCGAGTTGGAGTAATTGATTGCCACTTAACCGCAGATTCTTCAAGTTCGGACAGTGTTGAAGCGGTTCAAGATCAATTTTGGTCAATTGGTTTCTTCGCAAATCTAGCTCTTCAATTTCGGTCCGTCGATCGATCGGTGAGAGGTCCAACTCAACAATTTCGCGTCCATATAATGCGATATCAGTTTTTTCCGGAGGCAGTTGAAGTTGCACCTTCTCGCCATCAACTGTCGTATACTTAAGGACAATATCTTCCAAGAGAGTAAAATCTCCTTTTCCTGAATCTGCACTACATTTCTCAGCCTTCTTTTTGTAACTTGGGTATGCAACAAACTACCAAAAAACGCTCCAACCTTCATTAAAAGCCACTAGAAATTTAATTTTAGGACATTGAAACCAAGGGCGAGAATAATCATTTCGCTTCATTTGTTAGAAAATGCGCTCAAATGTCTTCGAACTGTTACAAAAATAACAAATAACTCATGTAAAATTAACCAGCATTGGTTTGAAATAAAAAAAGCCCACAGAACACCTATTATGGGTCTATGGGCCTCAGAAAGATGATGAAGTCTTATTTCTTCGCGTTAGAAATTATGTTGATTGTATCAGTTCCTTCAAATAGTATTCCTGCTACTTCTC
>JABXGS010000163.1 GCA_016550425.1 archaeon | reverse complement strand
TTCCAAAGACAGAGGAGCCCAACAGAGCCATCAGCATGATGAATCTAGAGTTTACATTTGGAAAACGAGTCACAGTCTGCAGGATTGCAAACACACCAAACCCACACAAACTCAGCACTATGACGAGCTCATAGGTGCATAAAACACAAAGATTATGCACGGGGTCTATCAAAAGGCAAAAGCCTGGGGGCGGAAGGAACAATAGAATCCCTAATGCAGAGAAGATCACTACCGCGAATACTAATTCCATAATCTGAATCCACGAATATTTCATGTTATCCGATTCCCTCATTTTTTGATGGACTAATATTGGCTAGATAAATATGTTCATTCCTGCAAAAGAGGAATCTCTTCTCATAACAAAAAGATATTTGGCTATGGAGCAGGCGAAGTCATCGCGTTCATTCAAACTTACTGGTGGAAGCTATGCCAACTAATAAAATTACGGCTGAGCAGATATCGTTCTGCAAGATTGATTCCGTTCGCGTCGTCGAGGGTAAAGAGGCGATTTGTGAAACTTGCAGTGATTATCTTACAGATGAGGCTCGGTTCGGTGATGGTTTTGCGGAACACCTCTTTTATGCTCGTTCTGAATCGGATGTTGTTGCAGTTGTGAAATGGGCAAACGAAACGAAGACACCAATCACCGTTTCTGCTGGGCGAACGGGATTAACAGGAGGCGCTGTTCCTCAAGGGGGAATTCTGCTTTCATTAGAACAAATGGATAAGTTGTGTGGATTTGGGTTTGATGAAACTAATAGCAAATGGTTCATTAGGGCGCAACCAGGAGTAACTCTGGAAACGCTTAACTCAGCTGTCTTTAAACGCCAACTTGATTCACTGAAAAAGCATTGTACAGAAGAAGAGCTTGCAGCTTTAGAAAGGTTCCTTGTTGATCGTACAAAACATTTCTTTCCTCCTGATCCAACAGAGATGACGGCTCATCTTGGAGGCTCGTTGGCTGCGAATGCTTCGGGTGCCCGCTCTTTTCGGTATAAAGCTATTCGTGAGTGGACCAAACGGCTGCGAGTTGTCTTATCTAACGGCGATGTCCTTGATATCACCCGTGGGGCAGTTTTCGCAGAAAATGGCACTTTCCAAATCGAACTCACTGACGGGACCATCCGTGAAATTAAAATCCCCAGTTACAAGATGCCATCTACGAAGAATGCAGCAGGATTGTTTGCACATAAGGGTATGGACCTCATTGACTTGTTCATCGGTTCAGAAGGCATCTTGGGAATCATCACCGAAGCTGAAGTCTGGTTGGAAAAGTATCCGGAACGTAGCTTAACGATTTTTGCTTTCTTTCCCACAGAAAAGTCAGCCCTCTCTTTCGTGAAAGATATTCGCGGTGAGGATAGCCCGTTGAAGCCAACCTTGGTTGAGTATTTCGATTCTCATGCGGTTCAGATGCTGCGTGATGCCAGAGTGAAAGGGATTGCTGGTGTTACGGTGCCGCCTCAGGTTGAAAAAGCAGAAGCAATTATTTTTTTTGAGGTTCCATTTGTGGAAGCTGAGATGGAATCCACTTTCATGGCTGCCCAAGACCTTCTTGGCAAATATGAGATAGGCATGGATGACACATGGGCGGGAATTGACCCTGGAGATTTAGATAAAATGAAGGCCGTTCGACACTTAATCCCCGAAACGGTGAATTCGCTTATTGCTCAACGAAAACAACAACATCGTCGCGTCCACAAACTGGGTACGGATATGGCGGTGCCTGATGAACATCTGGAAACGATAATTGCCTTCTACAAGAAAACTTTGGATGATGCAGGTATGGAATATATCATGTTTGGACACGTTGGTGATAACCATCTCCACGTGAATATTCTCCCCCGAACTGATAAGGAGGTGGATCAGGGCATGGAAATCTATAAGCTCTTTGCGAAGAAGGCCGTCGAGTTGGGAGGAACGGTGAGTGCTGAACATGGAATCGGGAAACTCAAACGCCCCTTTCTGCAAATCATGTATGGTGATAAAGGACTTGAAGAGATGGCTGCTGTAAAACGTATTTTGGATCCAGATTGGCTACTGAACCCAGGAAATATGATTCCCAAGCCTGGGGAAATCCTCGAAGCCATCAAAGCTTAATTCATAAGCCACCAACATCCATTGGTAGCAGCAATGATTGCATTTACTTTCAAGGGTGATCAGAAATGGCTCTAGAGGATTCATTGACCCTTTTAGCATTGCAGATTCAGCCATCAAGCAATTTAACAGACACATTCCTTCAAATTCAAACCCTACTTCAACAAGCTCTTTCAACACAAGAATCAGTTGACTGTCTTGTCTTACCCGAATACGCCTTTGGAACATTTAGAGAATGGGCGACTACAAAACAAGATAGCGCCAAGTTAGCTAAAGAGATTCAATCAACGATTAGCAAATTAGCAAAGCAATACGGGTTAGCGATTATCGCGGGATCAGTGCCTTACCAAACGGAAACCAATCAATGGCGTAACCGAAGTTTCGTCTTCTCCGCCACTGGGAAAATTCTGGGTTCTTATGATAAGCATCATCCTTTCCGAGCTGAGAAACGCTTAGGTCTGGAACCCGGAACCCTTATCCCATCATTCAAGCTCCAGCACTTTAGAGTAGGGGTTCTCATTTGTTCAGATCTCTGGTACCATGATGTTGTATCTCAACTAGTATCAAATGTAGATTTCCTCGCTGTCCCCACTATGACTACCGTTTTAGATAGGGAACACATCAAATATGGACAATGGGCCTGGCACGCCCTTGTATCAGTGCGAGCAAAAGAGTATACGATTCCCATCATAAGCACAGATCAAGCATCGAGAGAGTATGCCCCTAGTGTGTTTACTTGCGGTAGCTCTTGTATTGTTGACCCCTCACACAGATTTACTAACACTGAAGGACCATATGCTCAAGCCATGCGAGTGCCTCCCAATGAACACTCGCATTATCTTATTAGTCAGATATCCTTGAAGGCGATTAGAGAATATGCGAAATATCGACAAGATGTCGGGTTACGAGAATAAAAGAAGAGAGCTCTCCAGCAGGGGTTTTCCTGAAGGAGAGTAACATCAACTTATTCTTCTTTTGGTTTTCTTCGCCGTAACAAAAGGACAATGACGATGATGAGGATGAGAATGATGATCGCCATTAGGATGAGAAGCCAATTTTGAGCAAGCCACTCGAATAGATTGAAAGGCGGTGGTCCGACAGGACTGATTGTGAAGGTTGCAGACGGGGAGCTGTTAGTGGCACTCACATCAGCGTCAGCGAAGGTACAGATGGCATAGTAGGTACCAAGTGGAAGAGATGAGACATCAATACTAAGATGTTCCCAATCAGTTCCTGTCCAGCTAAGAGAACCTGTGAGAGTAGTAGCAGTTCCAGATGAATCATCGTAGATAGTATAAGTGTGAGTTGTAGCTTCAGTATCGTCCAAGCTTCCATGAGTGGAATTACTGCACGTGGCTGTTACTTCAGTGATATCAAGAGTAAGAGCTGCAGCTGTGAAAGAGATTGTTGGACGAGAGACATCGAGCCAGTGTTGCGTTCCAATTGTGTTTTCATAGGGGATGTAGTTGTGCGCAGTTACAGTAACATTAACTGTGTTCGGAACCGACGCAGTCACAGTGGCAACGGCATATCCAGACGCATTGGTGGTTAAGATCTCATAGTAGGAACCATCTGTATCCCATAAGCAGATAGTTGCTCCACTAACGGGGCTGGTACCATCCATAACCCGAAAGAGTGTATCACCATTGAAATTAGCATGCGTTGGGTGAGTGACTGTCAGAGT
>JABXGS010000026.1 GCA_016550425.1 archaeon | reverse complement strand
TAAGAGGTTTTAAGTCTTTTTCTCTTTTGTGTGGGTGAGTTCGCGGAATGCGACTTTGTAAGTGGTCTTTGCTTCAGTATTAGCAGGAACATCTTCGGAGAGGATAGCACCCGGTAGCACGATGGAATTAGTCCCAATTTTGACTCCTGGGTGAACTGAAACATTAGAACTGAGAATGGTATTATCTCCAATGACCGCACCATATTTGACTCGGGGCACAACCTCGGATTTCCCTTGAATCAGAGAGGATATTGATTCACCAGCCACGGGGATATTAACGAGTTGGGCACTGGCTCCAATGTCCACATTATGTCCAACGATGCTGTCACCCACAAAACATAGACGCCCGATTTTTGATTGACCATAAATAAGGCTCTCTTTAATTTCCACGCCAAATCCAACGATTACATTGGAACCTAACGCGGTGTATTCCCGGACTAACGCGTTGTTTCCAATATAGGTGTTAGGCCCGATATAGGTGGGTCCTCGAATGGTTGTGTGCGGACGGATTAGGACACCTTCTGAGATGTGAACGGACCCTTCGATGCGACTGGGTTGTTGGACTTCGGCTGATGCTGCAATGAAAGAGCCTTTACCGGTGAGCACCTTATCGAGGACAAACCGATTCGCTCGGATGAGATCCCAGGGGTATGAGATTTCAACCCAATCTCGTTCCCATACGGAACCAAAAACCTCTTTGCCATTTTTGATTAGTTGCTGAAAAGTTGCAGTCAAGTCCTTTGTTTGTTCTAGTAAATCAAAGAGATTTGATTGAACCACATAGATTCCAGCTACAGCATACCGGCTTTGAATTTCTGAAGGTTGGGGTTTTTCTACCAATTGCTTGATTCGAGCTCGCTCATCGATTACTGCAATACCATAAAATTGTGGAGTGTTAGTTAGAGTTAGGCTAACAACTGCTTCGGCACCAAGATCCTTGAAATGCCTCTGGGCGCGTCGAAACATTGTTGGTTCGCCGAGAATATCCGCATTAACAATAAAGAAGGCATCTTCACCTTCTAACTCATCTTTTGCCACAAGAATTGAATCGGCAACACTTCGATGTTTTTCCTGCACAGCGTATTCGATTTTAACTCCGAAGCTATGACCGCGACCCAGAAAATCACGTATTTGATCTCCCCGATATCCGATAGATACTACGATGTCACGAATCCCCGCCGCACGCATATCTTCGATGATCCATTGGATAACTGGTTTTCCACCGATGTTGAGCAATGGTTTGGGACATGTGTCAACGAGTGGCCACATGCGTTTACTTTCACTACCTGCCAAAAGGAGCGCACGCATTGTTATTAACCCCTATTCCTAGGTGATTGCGGCTAAGCCAGTTCATTAATCTTTTTCCTTTCGAACTCGTGGTAGAATCTCTACCCCAAACTTATTTTCAACTGTGTGACTTGTCCCTCCTGGACCCTGATATTCACAGGATATTACCCCTTCGTGAGTACCGGCTTTTGTCGCAATAAGAAAAAGGGGGAATTGAACATTTTGTTGTGCGGGGAGGCTAATAATCCGTTTTTCGAGAGTTCCGGTTTGTAGGAGGAGACTCGGCGGCAAGACTATTTTGATATTGACATCCGCCGCATCGCCATGACTGTCGTTTTCAACACGAAGGATTAGTTCGAATTCTTCTTGGGAATGAGGAGAGGCGACCGGTTCAGTGATAATAGTAAGTCGGGGTTTAGCAGCGGTGATTTCTAATTGGAATGGATTGGATTTGAATTGAAATTGCTGTTTATCGATTTGGAAGACAGCGATGAATGGTCCAACATCAAAAGTACCGGGAAGACGTGGTTCTAACGTGAAGAGAATTTTGAATTTTTTCTTCGATTCACGAGGAATATTGAATTCTTGGAGGAGCGCGATATTCGATGGAAGGAAGATTTGGATATCAAGGAATCGGGCGGGAACGGAAAAAGTAACCGCGATATGCCCAATAATTTGTTCTTTGATTTTGACTTCTTCCTTGTCTAAGGTTAGCTTCAATGTTGCAGATTCTGTAATTTGATAGAGTGTAAGTAGAGTTGAAATCAGTTGGTTGACTGTTTCAGATTCATCAAACTTTGTGGGAATTTGAAAATCTTTAGGAACTGAGTCTCCTTCGATGAAGCGGTGCACAAGAAGGGAGGCAACATCATATACAGCTGTCTTAATTTTTTTCACTCCGACGCGTTTTTCGAGTTTAAATGCCTCGCGATATGTCTGTTTTGATTTCGCCAGATCATTGGCAGCTAAGAGCAGAATGGTTTGAAGGGAGTAGGTTCGAATTAATAGCCTGTCATTTTTATTCCTTGTCCCGATACGGGCTACCTGGTCTAAAGCTGACGAGGCAGCAGTAAAATCCTGGTTGGCAGTTGCGGAATCCACGGCATCAAATAGGATGGCAGTTTCACGTTTATCGTCTTGTACCGCTAGATAGAATTGAGCTGCTTGTAAAAAGGCTTCATAGGCTCGTCTATAATCTGGAATTTTGTTATAATTGTGTCCAGCTGCAGACCATTCATCGGCAGCTTTACTTTCGTCTCCCTCTGCTTGATATCTGTGTGCACGTTTCTCATGTTTAGCCGCTGATTTGACCGGATCTCCACCGAAGAGGCCTTTTAGAAAGGACATAATAAGGCACGGTTCCTGTGAACCTGCTAAAATCTATTTCGGGTATAGCAGGAATTCAGGTAAAAACTGTTTTATTAGGAAAATTTCAACGGGACACCTTGCTTAGGTATCTGCACAGGTATTCGAGAAGCTTTGATGAACTTTTGGAAGAGATCGGGTGCTTCGGTATGAATAGGCACCACCCGCTTGGGCTGTATCTCCTCTAAGGTTTGACATAGCTGGAGGGGATGTATATGACCTGAACAGTGAGCCGAATACATGGCAAGTCCCGAGAGTGCCAACCAATTGAGAAGTTTTTCAAAACTGATTTCACTCTCTTCGTTAAAGGGCTCAGAAGCGCTGAGGAGATAAATACCGGATTCAGGGGGCTTGACTCGCTGGATGGCACTAATACTGGCAAAACTGCTGCAGAACACATAACGTTTAGGATTTTTTTGAATATCTTTTGCTTTAACACTACGCTCAGCAAGCCCTTTTATCGGTGGATCGACTTCGTGGAGTAGTTTTTCGTGTTTTGATATTCGTTTTTTCTCTGCATCAAACCAGCGGATTGCATCATCTTTTGCGATGCTGGGGGTTTTGAGACCGTGACATTTATTGATGGCATGAAGAATCCACATCCTTCGTGGTTCAATGACTAGCTCCCTGTCGTTTTTCTGCGCAGCAGATTTCATAGTTCGGAACCGGTCAAAATCTGGTTCAGAAAAGTCTGCAATTGTTAAACTTTTGCACCCCTGAATTATTGTGGTGGATTTTTCGAGTACTTCTTGCTCTGAGGATAATTCGGCTTTGGCGATGTTAGTCCCTTCGCTAAGGACAACATCTGGCTTTCCAGCTTTTTGGATGGCTTCTACGAAGTCTTTAGTAAGTTGTGGGGCTGTTCCGTGGCGACGGAAATCTCCGGTATAGACGATGGTGGCTTCAGAACAGTGAATGATGAACCCATAAGCTGCAGGGATGCTATGGTCAACATGTATTGGTTTAACCTCTACGTTCCCGATTTTGATACGATCCCCCGTCCGGAAGGTCCTAATTGATTGGCCTTCGATGTCCGTGTCAAAGGTTTTTCGTGAGCCCTGCAATCGAGCTTCAAAGATGATACGTGTGCATTCACCCATATGGAGTGGAATGCTTCGATTTAGCAGGGGGAGATATCCACTATGATCCGTGTGAGCATGCGAGAGGAGTACTGCATCGATATCTGAGGGGGTTTGATCAGTTTCTCTATTTTGGTGATAGAGGTTGGGAATATCCGGGGTTGCACCCACTTTGATTAATTCTTCAAGAGAGTGGGGGGTGACTGGAAAATCATAGTACTCACGCATCGTTTCGAAAGATTTCCCGAAGTCAAGAAAGAACTTAACTTCATGACCTTGATCTTCAATGAGGATTTTATTCGCGCCGATTTCTCCTGCGCCACCATATATAGTTATGATTACAGACACTTGTTTATTCCACCGCAGTTTTATTGGCGTTTAATTCGTCGAATCTTGGGGACAAAGCTCCGGAGTTTCCCGTTAGAGAGACTTCCACAGCCAAGGATTGTCTCGTTGTGTATGACAATTACATATCCCCTTTGTTCGTCTTCATAATTAACCGATTCGCCTTGTAACCAGACTTTCGCCTGTTCATCGCTTAGTTTAACAATTTGCTTTGTCGCATAGGGTCCAAGAATGTGGGCGCCATCCATTGATAAACGAAAAGTAGTAGGAGAGTATTCGCCCACATAGAGTCCAGTTGTCCCAGTATAGGGAAGCTTATCAAGCGTGTTGAATGCCATTTCACTGATAAGACGAATGCGTTTACGCCCTGATTTAAGGAATCGGTATCCAGGGATCCGGGGAATTCCAAATTGGTTAAAGAGATGTTGCCAAACATAGGCCTCCCTTTGGGGGTCAATGGTTAAGGATTTACTTTGAGACATTATGCTTGTTTCCGAATAAGAGCGATGAAGAAGCCGTCAGTATCATTATCGTGTGGGTAGATTCTAAGACAATCTGTGAGGGCTTCTTGATAAGGAGTATCATTCCATTGAGTTATGCCTTGATGGCTTTGCAGGTTGCTGATTTGAGGGCGTTCGAGTGAGGCATCTGAGGAATTTTTAAGGAGATGATGGACAACCGCCTCGTTTTCTTCAGGATGCAGACTACAGGTGGAGTAGACCAGTACTCCGGTGGGTTTGAGTAGGTGAAAGGCAGCGGTAAGCAACCCCTTTTGTACTGTTTGAATCCCAAGAATTCGCTTAGGATTTGGGACCTTGAATTGTGGCGATTTACTGCGCAGATGTCCCGAAGCGGTGCACGGAACATCGACGAGAATTCGATCACATTGTAGAGGGAGGCGAGTTGAAAGATGACGACCATCCTGCCGTAAGGTGATTGTGTTTATAACTCCGCATACTTGGATATTATGTCCCAAGCTGGTAAGGCGGCGAAACGAACGGTCATTTGCGATGATAGCGCCTTCATTACTCATCATTTGGGCAATTTGCGTAGTTTTGGAACCCGGCGCTGCACATAGATCAAGAACCAAATCTGTGGGTTGAGGGTCGAGAATGACAGGAGGAATCATGCTTCCTCCTTCTTGGACATAGTACCATCCAAGAGCGTATTCTTTTGTGAAGGGTAGCTGCTCAACAGCGCCAGTGATTCGAAAGCCAGCAGGATACCAAGGAACAGGCGAGGTTCTGATACCAAGAAAATTCAGGTGTTTTATACCTGATTTGAGGTCTGTTTTGAGGGTGTTTATCCGAACGAAATGGAGTGGCGCTTGAAAAATACTTTCAATAAAGTGTGAATATTCTTTTCCAAGGAGTTTTTGGAAACGTTGCTGGAATGCAGAGGGAAGGGATTCAACGTCTTTCATTCTCTTTAGCGCTTCCTGAGCTAATGGACTGAATTACTGGAAAGAGCAAAGGTGTGGCTCCGTCTTGACTGAACCCACTTTCCTCGCAACTCCAAAACGGAGGACTCGGTGGGTTTAAGATAGCCTTGAAGACAGAGCCATGTATGCTTTATCATTCGGGCTTGAAAAAAGCTCCCGTAACGTAACAAGTGCAACCTTTTTTAACAGCAAGAGCGAATCTGCTCTAACCGAGGGACACACAATGGTGAGCCTAAAATCTTATGAGAAAATCCGTAAAGCTCTTGAAAAAATTGGGTTACCAGGACAAGATGCTTATGATTTGCCAACAAGCGATAAACGTTTTCCAGATGGAGCCGGATATCGCATCGAAATTTCTGGTGTTGAACGCCCTGAGATCTTAGAAGTGTTAATTGATGAATCTGATAAACGGGATGTGCCTGTTCATCGTCTAATCAGTGTAGTGATGGGAGCTACACTCCTGGATGACAAAGAACTCAAGAAATTTGCCCAACTCGCACATGATGCACAAATGGAAGTCATCTTAACACCTGGTCCCCGAACTAGTTGGGATATCGGTCGACAACTTGTTACCTCCGATGGAATCATATCGGGTATGCGATTTCGGGGTGCTGACAAATTGGTAGAAGTCATTTCGGATATCAAACGTGGTATCGAATTGGGTTTTCGGGGGTTTTTGGTTATTGATGAGGGGCTTCTATGGGCTCTAAACAAACTGAAGGAGATAGGAGAAATTCCCAAGGATATCACCTTCAAAGTGAGCATTTTTGCTGGCCATGCATCACCCGCTGGAGGAAAACTACTCGAACAACTCGGAGCAGGAAGTTTTAATCCCGTCGCAGACATGACCATACCTCAACTCGCAGCCATCCGTCAAGCCACTAATTTCCCAATTGACATTCATATCATGTTGATGCCAAGCTTTGGAGGCTTTAACCGATTTTATGAAGCCGCAGAAATCACACGATGCGTCCAACCAGTGTATTATAAGTTTGAACCCGGACCTAGCATGGCCTTGTATTCACCCTGGTCTTCCATTGATGGACTCAAATTTCTAGCCCGTGAAAAGGTCAAATGGGCTGAAATTGTTCGAAATCTCATCCAAGATAATTATCCGGAAGCTAAACTCTCGAAACTAGGAGCTAAGGATCTCGCTATCCCTCAACCATAGATAACGATTAAGGAGAGTTGAGTAATGAGGTTTAAACCAAGTGGCGTAAATCCAGCACTCATTACGCCATTTACCAAAAATGAATCTAAAGTGGATGAACCGGCTTTTCGTAAGCTGATTCGACATTGCATTGATGATCTTGGAGTCACTGGATTGGTCCCTGCGGGTACCACCGGTGAATTCACCAGTTTGAATATCCAGGAACACAAGCAGGTTATGAAAATTGCCATTGAAGAAGCAGCGGGTAAAGTGCCTGTGATTGCAGGTGCAGGTGCCAGTAGTACTAAAACAACTTTGGAGCTTGTAGAATATGCCAAAAAAGCCGGTGCAGCTGCATGTCTTGTTGTCACTCCATACTATATGCGTCCGACCCTCCGAGGTTTATATGAACATTATCGGCGGTTAAATGACATAGGACAGCCAATTATCCTCTATAATATCCCCCAATGCACGGGATTGGATATACCGTGGCAAATCGTTGAGGATCTCGCTGATTTAGATAATATCGTTGGTATCAAGGATTCCAGTGGGCAACTTAAACTGATTTTAGCGGTCTTGGAAAAGGTTGGGTCTAAAATCAACGTGTTAGTCGGCCACGACGAAGTGGTCTTTCCAGCTTTTGCTTCGGGGTGCTCTGGAGCAATACTGGCTAGCGCGCAACTAATCGGCGATATTTGGCTTGAGATGCTTAAAAAAGTCCAAGCCAAGAAATTCGACGAAGCAAGAGCTATGCAATTGAAGGTTCAAAAACTCACGCGACTCATTGTGGGATCAGGTGCAGCAGGAACAAAAGCAGGGTTAAACATGATGGGAATTTCGGTAGGTAAACCACGTCTTCCACTAACTTATGGCGGCGTGCTTACTTACGAGAATCGTGAAGAAATTCGCATCGAACTTGAAAAACTGGGCAAAATCAAAGGCAAGGCTGTGACCGTTGAGGTGGAGCCCAAACAACCCCTTGAAGCCCGTTTTGGGGTCTTTGGGTTTACACCGGAGCATGTGAAAGACTTCTCGCTTAAAGTTGGAGAAGGACTCGCAGGTGGCGGCGCTGAAGTTGCGCATATTGACTTGATGATTGGACGTAAGGATGGCCCTGTTGGTTTCGCTTTTGCACAAGCAAAGGCTGCACCGAAGGAACGGATGGAGCCACTTCTTGCGATTCTAGAGCCCAATTTGATGGTGAAGCCTGAAACGCTTCTAGTTCCTACAGTTGCTAATCGGAGTATGCATCAGGCTAGCCTGTTCGGAGGACCCGCTCAAACAGGTTGCGCGAAAGCTGTTGTAGATTCAGTTGAAGAAGGCATTATTCCTAAAGCCGTAGCTGACAAATTAGTTATTGTAGCAACGGTATTTGTCCATCCCACGGCAGTGGATCGTAAACGGCTCCTCATCAACAATTACAAAGCAATGCGACATGCAATCCGTCGAGCAATCGAGGGACGACCGAGTATCAAAGAACTACTTGCTGATAAAGAATTTGCGAAACATCCATTCCGCTGGGGTCCTTAAGCCAACTAGTTACTGTATGAGTCAAAGACTTCTCAACCTCAATTCGTTTCCGTCTATAATGATGAAGGCAGGATGCATCATTATTAGTGAAGGCAATATCAGGTAGTTTTTACAAAAAGTAATAAAAACCACAAATGGGAGCTTTAAGGAATTTGTTAGAGGATAGATTTGATATTCCCAAGGAATAGGGCAAGAAAGAGGGCAGCTGAAAGTAAGTCAGCGGTGGTTCCTGGATTCAGTTGAGAACCCTGTTTACGGAGGTAGTCGTCGAAGGGTTCAGTCTGTGTAGCCCAGCTCGTTTCTGGCAGCTTCATAATTCTGGCATACACATTCTGGGCGCGTTGCATGACATCTTGAGCAACCTCGACGCCATTTTTCCGTTGGATAAAGGAGTCGGGGCGATTACTAAGCGCCCAAAGATAGGAAGCAAGAACAGCATCTTCGGTACGTGAATGCTGATTCAGCGCTTTGATCACTTGGGGGTAGAGCGTATCGAAGGTGTATGCAAAGTTCGTAGTATATTCAGAGGCAATAGAATCGTAGCTTGCGGCTAAAGCTTGTAAGTCACAGAGTGAATATTTCTCGCGACGAATCAACTGAATAGTATGAGGTGACTGGAAATCAAAAGCCTGAGATGGTGGTTTCCATTCCGCTGTTTTGGGAATAGCGCCACCGGGACTAGCCACCTGTAGGGCGTGAATAAGTTCAATGGCATCTTCAACACTAGTATTTGCTAGAATCCGTTTGAGGTTCTGCTGGAGCGTGGTCCTCGTTGATCGAGGACGGGCGATTTCGTGTCCTGCAGCTGCAGTGAGTGGGACAAGAAGTAAAATTGTGCCCAGTAAGGTATTCTTTCCATGGGGCTCCATTGAGGCCTGGACTGCGAGTCGGATGAGTTTCCCAATATGTGAGGGGGCATAATCTGCTGTACTAAATTCATAGCCCCACTTCGCACTTTGATGAAGGGGATATCCTAAGCTGTTGATACTAGCAACAAAATGGATAAATCGAGTATCAGGGTGATCCTTGTACCGATGCACATTGCCGGGTTTGGGAGTAAGAATGTCTAAGAACATGGCAAATTGTGCCTTCTCTGAAATGTCACACAGTTGCTCCTCAACCTTAACTCCCTGAACCATTTGGGGATATCACCTGTTATGAGAAAAGGGGCATTTTATTAGTATAAGATATTTGGTTGAAGCCTCGAACACCCTGAAGCTTTTTCTCTCCCCTTTTCGATAGATTTCTGTCGTGGTCACTTTGACAACAAGTGAATGGGAACAAAAAATCATTGCTCATATTGATGAAAGCGAGGATGAACTAGTGGAACTCTGCCAGGATTTGATTCGGATTCCAAGCTGGGACCGAGAAACCCGGGGTGAAGCTGAAGTTGCACATCGTGTTGGAAAGACTTTAGAAAAGCGCGGTATCCAAACCGAATATTTTGCGTCCCACCCAAGCATCGATAATCTGGTTGCTACATGGAAAGCAAGCAAAGGGAAACGACTATTGTTCAACGGTCATGTGGATGTTGTTCCACCTGGGGAGGATTGGACAGTGGACCCCTTTGCAGCAGAAATCCGTGATGGGTTGATCTATGGGCGGGGCGCTATGGACATGAAAGGTGGCGTGGCGTGTATGGCGATGGCAATGAGTGTTTTGCATGAGTTGGATGTGCCTTTGAAAGGTACGCTCATCCTCAACGCTGTTGGAGATGAGGAAAGGCAAGGTGATTTGGGAACGGCCTGGTGCATTGAGAATGTCTGGAACAAAATTAGGGCTGATGCCGCCTTGATTGCGGAACCCTCGGGGATTGGACAGCTTGGCTTCGCCATCAATATTGGTGAGAAGGGACCAGTTTGGATTAAAGTGACCACAAAGGGTGAGAAGGCGCATGGAAGTATTCCTTCGGCAGGCAAGAACGCCATCACGATGATGATGGAACTGCTTGCGGCCCTCAAAGAAGCCCAACCCCCGACGATTCCCCCTCCGATTACCCGCGAAGCGGTGGTTGCTCAAATTGCAGCTGCATTAGGCATCGAACCACAATCAATGGAAACATTCATCACACAAGGTGGGGATTCTAATCCTCTTTCCGCGGGATTGACAGGGCTAGCTACTACAACAATGAATATCGGCACAATAACCGGTGGAGTAGCAGCGAATGTTGTCCCCGATCGTTGTGAAGCGCAACTTGACTTTCGAATTCTGCCCGGTCAACAACCTCAAGAGATGATTGATTTCATAAATCAGCATGCACAGAAACTGGGCACCGCGGAGGCTTGTGAAACCGAAATTATTGAGGCGTTTGAAGGGAACTCGGTTCCTAATTATGAACATAACAAGCTAGTTACTACTGTCTTTGATGTTTCGAAAATGATAGCAGGTCCATCAGTGTTCTTTTTAGTGCCCTATGCCACCGATGGTCGATTGCTCCGTCGGGCAGGAATCGAATCAACTGTGGTCTATGGTCCAGGTAATATGACCTTAGCCCATACGGCTGACGAAAACGTATCTATCGACGACCTAGTAAAAGTGACAAAAGTGTTCGCCGTATCGGTCCTCCGATATCTTGGAGTGAAGATGTAGCTAATGCTTGAATGCTAAATGGATCTACGCGGGACGGAAGACAAGCCGTATTGTTTTTTCTTCTGGTGTAGGTCCCGGTAACTCTTCAAAGTCTGCAATGACAGCATCGCCGACGTGTATTTTCTCGGGTTTAAGTGGATCAGTCCCCACAAGCCTTGCACATATTGAGGGCCCTTCTTTCAAAGCAATAATGGCGACAATATAGGGAACATCCGCTGTGTATGTGGTTCCAGCGATGTGGATTATGGTGAAAGAGCGGAGTGTTCCTTCTCCACTGAGTGGTTTCCAACCGGTAGTTTTACTATTGCATTGTGTACAAAAGAGACGAGGGGGAAGATGAAGCGTGTCACAGTTGGAACAATAAGCAGCGTACAATTTTCGTTCATTGAGCAATTCAAAGTATTTCTTCAAAGTTGTTTCTTCACTCATCTTAATCACCATCGTTCACAAATATGGACTGCCGCAGTCGCTCCTGATCCGCCTACATTGTGAGCTAATGCGTAATTTGGTGAGTCAACTTGTCGTTTTCCTGCTTCGTTTCGAAGCTGGTGATATAATTCGACGATTTGGGCTACTCCTGTCGCACCAACTGGGTGACCTTTGGCTTTGAGACCACCACTAGGATTGATAGGAAATTCTCCATCAAGCGCAGTATACTCTTCTTGGACAGCTTGCCCGCCCATTCCTGGTTTGAAGAATCGAAGATCTTCGGTAGCAATTATTTCTGCGATAGTAAAACAGTCATGGACTTCCGCAACGCCGATATCTTGTGGCATGATCCGTGCTTGTTTGTATGCCAGGTCTGCCGCTGTTCGTGCCGAGTAGAGAGAGGTGAGAGTAGCGCGATCTGACATATCCATATGGTCATTCGCTTGGGCTGATGCTATGATTTTTACCGGCGCGTCTGTGAACTTCTTCGCCTGTTTATTCCGCGTGAGGATAACAGCAGCAGCTCCATCCGTGATTGGTGAACAATCAAAAAGACCTAATGGCCAAGCGACCATCCGTGCTGATAACGCTTGTTCCAGTGTGATTGCTTTTTGATATTGGGCTAATGGATTATGAACCGCGTTGGCATGATTTTTAATGGCCACTGCAGCCAGTTGCTCTTTAGTTGTTCCATATTTAGCCATATGAGCCGTGGCGAAAATGGCGAAAATGCCTGGGAAAGTGATGCCTGGTTGCGCTTCAAAGGGTTGATCTGCAGCCATTGCGAGCGTTTCAATAACTCCGGCTGTATTTAGGTCGGTCATCTTTTCCACACCAGCGGCCATGACCACATCATGGTGCCCCGATTCGATGGCAAGAATTGCTGCTCGTAAGGCAGCGGCTGAAGAGGCACAAGCCGCTTCGCATTTGGTTGCAGGAATCCCTTTCATGCCTGCAGCATCCACCATCATTGGTGCGATATGGGTTTGCCGATTGAACTGGTCTGCAGACAAGTTTCCGATGAAGGCAGCTTCCACATCTTTGGGGACAATTCCTGCATCTTCGATGGCTTCGTGAGCGGCAAGCGCGAAAAGTTCCCGAAGATTATATTTGTCATGACGACCGAACTTGGTTTGTCCGGCTCCAACAATGCTTACTTTGAGCACATTAGTACACCTCACCAATTTGAGGAACGCGGAATGAAGCACGGTAATCTCATATAATTATAAACAGTACCGTTGTCCCACTGTCTTTGAAAAAATCGAGCGATTATTTTTTGCTTGCTTGTGATTGGAATTTCTTTAGGTGTTGGCCGTATTCTACTAGTGCCCAGAGGGCTTTTGCAGCCCTTGCCGGAGTGGGCAGTGCTGGAATTCCTGCTTCTTCAAGAAGTCGAGCTCCTTTCATGGTGAATCGTCCTCCAGCAGTAAGGGCAATTAGGGGCTTCTGATATTTCCGAACAATAGCTACTAGACGATCAACAATATCAAGATTCAATAAAGGAACCTGCATCATCACGATGGCAATCGCAGCATCATAATAGGAGGTACCAAGAAGAGTGTCAAAGGCGATTTGGTAACGTTCTGCATTGGTATCTCCTGTGAGATCGATTGGATTATGAACACTGCAGTACCCAGGGAAAGCTTCGCGAAGAACCTGTTTTTCCTTCTTAGGTGTTTCAGGAACCTTAAGTCCTAGAGCTTCACAGGCATCAACGGTCATGACACCTGCTCCTCCCGCATCTGTCACAATGAGAATCCGATTTCCCTGAGCGGGAGGTTGTGAAGCAAGGGCTTTTGCCATCTCGAAACCATCTTCAAAGTCCTGGGCAGAGAGAATTCCTGCCTGTTGAAAGGCAAAATCATAGAGTCGGGCATCTCCTGCCAATGCGCCGGTATGACTTGCGGCAGCGACTGAACCGCGTTTTGATCGACCAGACTTCACAACGATGATTGGTTTCTGACGAGTTACCATTTTTGCAGTTTGAATATAGGATGCTCCTGTGCTCGGAGAAAGCCCCTCTAGGTATTCGACGATTACTCGCGTTTCAGGGTCGTCTCCGAGATATTTGATGAGATCGATTTCGTTGACATCGGCTTTGTTGCCAAAACTAATAACACGGCTTACTCCGAGCCCGGATTGGGCATTCATATCCAGAACCACGGCTGCAAATGCACCACTTTGACTTATGAAACTGATGTATCCTTTTCCGGGTCGGCCCATCCGTGAGGCGGGAAGAAAGGTGGTGTCCACACCGGTGTTCGTGTCATAGATACCGACACAATTGGGGCCGATTACTCGAATGCCACTTCTTTTGGCGATTTCCACAACCTGTTCTTCGAGGTATGCTCCTTCAGGCCCCGTTTCCTTAAACCCACCACTTATGATGATAGCTGTTTTGACTCCTTTTTCTTCACAATCTTTCATAATGTTTGGAACGATACCAGCGGGAACGGCGATAACAGCAAGATCAATGGGTTCAGGAACCCCGGATACATGTTCGTAACTTGGTATGCCAAGGACTTCAGTTGCCCGGGGATTGATGGGGTAGACTACTCCTTTGAAGGCGGGTTTGAGAAAGTTTCGAAAAATCACGCCGCCTATACTGGCTTTTCGTGCTGAAGCCCCAACGACCGCGACCGTTTTTGGATTGAAAAACGGCTCCAAGTCCGATTTCATTACAGCCCCTCAGTTGACCTCCTTTGGATTACACGCACTTTGGGTGTTAAAGGGGAGATCCATGGATATCCATCTCGAAGTCTGCTACGAGATTCGTGATTGTATCTTGGACACCTTTGATGGTGCGGATTTTGGAAACTGTTTCCATGATGTCGCGCATGCCTTTTCGTTCGATTTCAACAATCACATCATAAAGACCGAAAAGTTTGTGCGCTTCTGAGATGGCCGCGAATTTGCTGATTTCGCGTAAGATTTTGTCTTCTTGTTGGGGGGCGACTTTGATGAGGACATATGCTTTGTAGATTGGTATCCACTCCTATGGTTTAGTTTTGAGACGGGTATTGAGTTGGTATGCGTTTTCTAATGTAGTGACCGCTCGGTGTGAGTTGGAGTATACGGGGATGTTGAGCTGTTCAAGGCTGTTGATGAGAAGGTTGTCTCGTTCGGTGGCAGGGATAATACTGATGATGGTTTTGGGGGTTTTGAGAGCTTTTAGGCGTTGTCGGAGCATGACGTAAAGGTAGTCGGGGTCGATGTTGGGTGAATCAGGTAGAAGGCTGATAATGATATTGTGTACGTTGGGATCAGAAATAACAAGGCGAAGAGCAATGTCTAATCTTTCTTCGTCAGCGTTGGTATAGAGCCCGATTGGGTTGTCGGTTCGACAATAGGGGGGGAGATGTTCTTTGAGAGCATTGCGTGTTTTGGGTGTAAGTTGGGCTAGTTGCATGGGAGAATCGTGGAGGGCGCTGGCAATATAGACGCAATAGGCCCCAAAGTTTGAGATGGCGGCAACACCTGTACCTTCAGGAAGTGGCTGAGTCTGGCAGAGAAGGGCTAAATCCACAGCTCGACCCCATGAGGATGTGATGACAAGGTTGTGTTGTTTTGCGATGGGAGATGTTAGTGGAGTGACAGTTTTCCCGATTCGGCGATGTAATCCGAGTTGTTTAGTTATCTTCTGGGGAAAAAGAGATACAATGACAGGCTTCTTTGCACGATGAGCTTTACGAACGGCGGTTCCGAATTTAGTGAGATTCGAAATTTGACCAGCACCAAGAAGGATGACCTTGGTAGTGTTATCTTGGGCGAGGAAAGCGAGCAT